>NZ_CAWQTY010000202.1:0-21690 GCF_963897815.1 Xenorhabdus sp. Sc-CR9 | reverse complement strand
GGGTATTGATGTTATGATTGGCATGACTCAGTCCATTTTGGGATTTGTTTTGATTTGGCGATTAATCAGATCGCGAAAATCGGACTGAGTTCCCTTCAAGTGATCTACTATTTTGAAATCTTATTTATCAAATATTCTTTCTTTAATCTATTTAATAAAGTTACAGATAACCCTTTTTAATTTACAATATAAATATTCTGATGAATAAATTGTCTCTATGGTTTTTTGTTTATCTCCATTAGAGAACAAAAGGTATAAAGTGAATTTTTTTGTTTATTATTTCATGATTTCACTTCGTTGCTTAACGAAATATATTTGTGAAAATATATCTGCACTCATTAGGCGAATCCAAGAATTGTAAAAATTATTACAGCAGAATAAGTTATCGATGTGCAGTTTATGAACGTTTATTCATGAAATTATCAGGATGAAAAATAATGTCTGCTCATATCCCTACAGGGTATATCCCACAAACCAGTGAATCTTTACCACTCTATCTTGCTAAAAATTTACCAACAACAATTTCATTAGGTGGTGAACCTGAAACTTGGAAAATACAGGAGGTTGGCGATGGGAATCTCAACTTAGTATTTATTGTTTCTGGAAAGGAAAAGACAATTGTTGTGAAGCAAGCCTTGCCCTATGTTCGGGTAGCGGGTGAATCATGGCAGCTTTCTCTTGTTCGTTCGTATTTTGAATACCATGCTTTGATTGAAGAACGTAAAGTTTCCGGAAAGTATGTCCCCGAGGTTTATTTTTATGACGAAAAAATGTCTCTCTTCGTAATGGAGTATTTATCTCAGCATATCATCCTACGTAATCAACTAATTGCCGGAAAAAAATTCTCTCATCTTGCGGAAGATATTGGGATTTTTCTCGCCAATACACTCTTCCATACCTCAGATATTGGAATGCCCAGTAAGGAGAAGAAAGAGCTGATTGCCCGCTTCACCAATAATCATGAACTTTGCAAAATCACCGAAGATTTGATTTTCACAGAGCCTTATTTCAACGCGGAACGAAATAACTGGACGTCCCCTCAACTTGATGACGAAGTTTATTCCATTTGGCAAGATCGCGCGTTAATTCAATCAGCTATGCAGTATAAGTATCAATTTATGACACAAGCACAAGCCTTGCTACATGGCGATCTCCATTCCGGTTCCATCATGGTGACACCAAATTCTACAAAAATGATTGACCCAGAATTTAGTTTCATGGGTCCAATGGCGTTTGATATCGGTAACTATATCGGTAATTTATTGATGGCCTATTTTGTCCAGCCCGCCCTGCGGGAAACTAATGCACAATGTGTCGATTACCAGATCTGGTTGCTGGAGCAAATAGAGACAACCTGGATAGTATTCGACCGTCATTTCCGTCAGTTATGGAATGAGAAAAAGATAGGGGATGCCTATCCCACCACGCTTTATCAACAAGGCACATTTGATGTCTCATTTTTGAAAACAGCACAAGACGATTTTTTATCCACCCTATTTAAAGATACCCTTGCTTATGCTGGTTTCGAAATCAATCGCCGTATTATTGGCTTTGCCGGTGTTGCCGATTTCAAATTGATAGAAGATCAAAACCAGCGTGCTATTTATGAGAAAAGCGCGCTGAAATTAGCACGAGAGTTGATTGTGAATAGAGAAAGATACCCTAATTTCTCTCTCATTCGACGCTATATAGCACAGTGTTAAAAGGAAAATATGAAATGGATAAATAACTTCAAGCAAGTGGCATTTTCATCTGTCTTGTTACCAAGCTCATTCTGAACTCAATGCTGTTATTCATAATTTCCAATGGAATAGAAAAGACAACTGATTGGTTAGATACTTTACTGAAAAAATTATGCAAAACAGGATGTAGTAACGGAAATAGAATTTCAGGCTGGAAGTGTTTAGATGAAGTGGTGGGCGATACCAGATTCGAACTGATGACCCCCTCCTTGTAAGGGAGATGCTCTACCAACTGAGCTAATCGCCCACTTCAATTTCTGTACCTAAATGGTGGGTCGTGCAGGATTCGAACCTGCGACCAATTGATTAAAAGTCAACTGCTCTACCGACTGAGCTAACGACCCAATTAGGCAATTCTGATTTTGATATCTAAATGGTGGGTCGTGCAGGATTCGAACCTGCGACCAATTGATTAAAAGTCAACTGCTCTACCGACTGAGCTAACGACCCAATTAGATAATTTTGATTTTGATATTTGAATGGTGGGTCGTGCAGGATTCGAACCTGCGACCAATTGATTAAAAGTCAACTGCTCTACCGACTGAGCTAACGACCCATTCTAAATATCAGGTGTGATACTGCGAAACAATCTAATGAAGTGGTGGGCGATACCAGATTCGAACTGATGACCCCCTCCTTGTAAGGGAGATGCTCTACCAACTGAGCTAATCGCCCACTTCAGATGACTATAACGACATCAATACCACTGATTTATGATTGGTGGGCGATACCAGATTCGAACTGATGACCCCCTCCTTGTAAGGGAGATGCTCTACCAACTGAGCTAATCGCCCAATCATAAAATCATTTTTATCACAACGTTACCACTAACGTTGTTTATCACTACGTGAGTATGGTGGGCGATACCAGATTCGAACTGATGACCCCCTCCTTGTAAGGGAGATGCTCTACCAACTGAGCTAATCGCCCCGTCGTGATGGAGTCGCATTATAGGGATAGTTCGAGGTGAGTCAACGGTTTTTATTATTAAAATAATCGTTCGTCGTAAAATTAAACAGAATGAAACAATTATAATCACGCTGCGGTATCATCTAGTCAATGCATTTTGTCTTTTCTCAACAACCTACTGTTAACAGCATTGAGGAATTGAAGTGCGGTGATAAAATGATTCCCACTATTTGTTACACCAATCATCCAAAACGTTCTCTAAACAAGAGAAACGTAATTAAGGCAATTCCTGATGAGTAAAATTAAAACCCGTTTTGCGCCAAGTCCAACTGGCTACCTTCACGTTGGTGGTGCGCGTACTGCCCTTTATTCCTGGTTATACAGCCGCCACAATAAAGGTGAATTTGTTCTTCGTATTGAAGACACCGATCTGGAACGTTCCACTCAAGAAGCCATTGATGCAATTATGGACGGGATGAACTGGTTAAACCTAAATTGGGATGAAGGCCCTTATTATCAGACCAAACGTTTCGACCGTTATAATCAAGTTATTGATGAAATGCTGGAACAGAGTACAGCTTACCGCTGTTATTGTTCCAAAGAACGTTTGGAGCAACTGCGTGAAACACAAATGGCAAACGGTGAAAAGCCACGCTATGACGGGCTGTGCCGTGACAACGAGTGCCAACACAGCCATGATGAACCCCATGTTGTACGTTTCCGCAACCCGCAGGAAGGATCGGTCATTTTTAATGATAGCATCCGTGGCCCGATTGAATTCAGCAATCAGGAACTGGATGATTTGATTATTCGCCGTACCGACGGCTCGCCAACTTATAACTTCTGTGTTGTCATTGATGACTGGGATATGGAAATCACCCATGTTATTCGTGGAGAAGACCATATCAACAATACTCCGCGCCAAATCAATATCCTCAAAGCCCTCGGTGCTCCGGTTCCAGAATATGCCCACGTTTCCATGATCCTTGGAGATGATGGTAAAAAATTATCCAAACGTCATGGTGCAGTCAGTGTGATGCAGTACCGCGATGACGGTTATCTGCCAGAAGCTCTGTTGAACTATCTGGTTCGTCTGGGTTGGTCACATGGCGATCAGGAAATTTTCAGTGTTGACGAAATGACTGAATTATTCAGCCTGGATGCTATCAGCAAATCCGCCAGCGCGTTTAACACTGAAAAACTGCAATGGTTGAATCATCATTACATTAATACCCTGCCAGCAGAAAAAGTTGCTGTACATTTAGCGTGGCATATTGAACAGCAAGCTATCGATACACACACTGGCCCAGAATTAGTTGATTTGGTCAAGCTGTTGGGTGAACGCTGCAAGACTTTAAAAGAAATGGCAGGTTCTTGCCGCTATTTCTATGAAGAATTTACTGAATTCGATGCGGATGCTGCGAAGAAACATTTACGCCCTGTTGCTCGCCAGCCATTAGAAGTTGTCCGTGCAAAATTGGCAGCTATCACTGAATGGACAGCAGAAAATATCCATCATGCAATTCAGGCAACGGCTGATGAACTGGAAGTTGGCATGGGTAAAGTGGGTATGCCACTGCGTGTTGCTGTGACGGGTGCCGGCCAGTCTCCAAGTGTTGATGTCACGATTCATGCCATCAACCAACCCCGCTCTTTGTCTCGTATTGATAAGGCGTTATCTTATATTGCTCAGCGTGAAGCACAATAAATCACCATTTAATAATTTGATGTAAAAGTAAAAGATGAAGTAGATAAAGGCACTCAATCTATTGCAGTGTCTTTATTTTTACTGCCTGCATTACCTATTGATGGCTTTTTCAGCGCTTACACAGAGAATATTAATGAATCCATTGACAGAATTCTCTGGGTTTCATATGATTCGCCCCGTTCCACAGGATTTTGATTTGGGGCTATAGCTCAGCTGGGAGAGCGCTTGCATGGCATGCAAGAGGTCAGCGGTTCGATCCCGCTTAGCTCCACCAAATACTTGTAATCTCCAGTCAGTATTTGGCACTCAAAACCTGAACAACATTCGTGGGGCTATAGCTCAGCTGGGAGAGCGCTTGCATGGCATGCAAGAGGTCAGCGGTTCGATCCCGCTTAGCTCCACCAAAATTCTATAATCCCCTGAAAACGAAAGTTCTCAGGGGATTTTCTTTTAGACAAATATAATGAAATTAGTCTGTCATTTTCCTACGATCAAAAAATAGCATCACTGTACACATGGCCTAATTCATAGTTATTTATACCTGTCGTCTTGCAAGTTGCAACTTTGTTGGTTGCGCTCACTCACCTCGGTCACATAATTATCTATGCTCCAGGGAATTCGTTCCTCGCCATCGCTCTGCATCTTGAAATTCAATGGGTATAAGCATAGATGATATAAAATAAATGTGAGCATAATCTAAGTTAGAGATGATAAATAACTTGGATTCACATTAAAATTAGATTCCTATAACATTTTATTAGAAGAACAGTCAATAACTAATTGTATCATTGGTTTTTTTATGATAGAAAAGTTATTGGGTTCAATAGTACCATATTTTGTTATACCTATTTTATTAAAAACAAAGCATTTACTCATTTTTAATAAAACTCAGCCTCGTTTTAGTGCCAATGTCTATCTTTTACTAATCTTAATAAGAAATAAATCAGAGATTGAACGCAACATCATGCAAAGGCGTTTTTATTTTTTAATCTAGATAAAATAATGTAATAAAAAATCCAATAAGGAAAAACATGCAAAAGGTAAGATTGTTGGGCGAAGTAAAATATCTTTTTTTATTATCAAGCCCGATTATAATAACGCAACTTGCCAGAACAGCTATGGGTGCGGTCGATGCTATCATGTCAGGCCATTATTCAACAAACGATTTAGCGGCGGTTTCTCTTGGAGGTAGCATTTGGTTTCCTATCTTTATATTGGGATACGGTGTTATTATTATGTTGGCTGCCGATGTAGCAAAATACAGATCTCATAATGATATTGATGAAATAAAAGAGTGCACAAACAATTACATAACTGCTTCACTCATTTTATCAATACCCATTATTATTTTCCTGTTCGTTGCTGTACAGATACTGTCTCTTATTGGTGTTGATGAAAATGTAGTGAATATTACGGATGGTTATATTACAGCCATGGCATTTGGTGTACCCGGAGTGATGATATTCAACGTATTTCGCTCTCTACTGCAAGGACTCGAAGATACAAAAGTTGCTATGTATATTTCCTGTATTGCTCTTCTTATTAATATACCTCTCAATTATGCTTTCATATTTGGTAAATTTGGTATACCAGAGATGGGAGGAGTAGGTGCAGGCATAGCAACAGCAATTATCAATACTCTTAGTGCCATTGTTCTCGTTATTTATTTCTTATACAAAAAGGAGTATAAAAAATACCAGTTTAAATTCTCTTTGAAATTCAATGAAAATTTAAAAAGATTATTTTCAATCGGTATTCCAAGTGGAATGGCTCTTTTTATTGAATTGCTCTTTCTTGATATTATTTCATTTGGCATTGCTACTCTAGGCCCTGTTTACATCGCCGCCAATAATATATTGTTAATTATATCTTCCCTGATGTTTACCGTAAGTGGTGGATTTTCCACTGCCACAACAGTAAGAGTCAGTTATTTAAAAGCCAAAAGAGACATCCAATCAATATTACGCTTTAGTACTATAGCAACCGCTACTGGCTCATTAATATCCTTTGTATTATGTGCTATTTTCTATCTATATGCTGAATCCATTATTACTTTATATACAAAAGATATTCTTGTGATAAATACGGCTGTTAGTATTGTGATGTTCTTGTGCCTATTCTATTTCTTTGATGCTTTTCAGTTTATATTATCGGGTGTTTTTCGAGGATTACATGAAACAAAAGTTGTGTTCTATGCACCTATTTTTGGTTATTGGGTTGTGGGAGTCCCTTTGGGTTTTACGTTAGGGCTAACAGATATCATTACAGAAAGAATGGGGTTGGTTGGTTTTTGGTATGGGCTGGTTTCAGGTTTAATTGTCAATGCGATAGTGCTTTCGGTTATATTGAACTCTAAGTTTAAAAAACTGGTAAAATAAACAACATTAAGAACGTATTTCTAATGGATTTCAAGTGCAGCGCAACGGTAAGAGAGCGACCGTTTCGCTACTTATTCTTTCGTTGTCATACGCTTCATTAGGTGCGTATTTACCACCCATTCTCTGACTCCAATAGGTAAAGTCTGCATATGCCCTTTATATTTGCCAAATGGCATAACTGTGTTAGCGATTTCCAGCAAATTTTCTTTTTTCATTGTATTCACCTCTTTAACCTGAATATATCCTGACGTAAAAACCACCTTCAAAGAAGGCGGTTTTAAATTGGGTATCCAATAATGGCTTCATTCATTCCTACCATATCAACAAAATATCCCCTTGCCCAAAAGTGATTACCCCACAGTCTTTTTTATATATGAGGAAATAGCTTATAAAGCCTGATGTCCCTCCAACTTTTGAGGAGTCCCATCAATATTGATACCAATAATTTAGGGAGGAATGATGACGACTAGATATATATGGTCTAGCTAGATATTTAACTCTAATACTTCACAATTTTTCATAATTGGGCTACCAGATACAAAAAATTTTGGTTTTAGTCAATTGGGAAACCCCTTGTGAAGTCATATTAAATCCAGTTGCTGTCCAATTTGGATTAAAATGTGAATGCTATAGTCCAACTCTTCTTTGCTCAAATTCGCGCTCAAATTCATCCGTATTCGTGTACGTGTTTTACTTACAGCAGGATATGCCACAGGATTAACGTATATACCTTTCTCATGAAGCATACGAGCCATTGTATAGCAACGATGTTCATCACCTGTAATCAATGGCACAATGGCAGTTTCGCTGTTGAGTATATTAAATCCCGCATCACGTAATTTTTGGCGGAAATACTCTGCCTTAGCTTGCAACTCTAAGGTCAATTGTGATGAGGCATCAAGAATATCGATAGCACTCATGACTGAAGCTAACACGGCCGGAGGGAGTGAAGCAGAGTAAATATAAGGTGTTGCGGCAACGCGGAGGATTTTTCCTGTTTTCTTATTTGTGCCAATAAACCCGCCAATGCCTGGTAAGCCTTTGCTCAAGCTACCAGTGATAATATCAACTTGATCAGTTATTCCAAAGTGGGCACAGCTTCCTCGGCCGTTCGGGCCAACATGTGCAGTGCCATGCGCGTCATCAACAATGACAAAGGCATTGTATTTTCGTGCTAGCTCGACAATACCAGGCAATGGTGCTAAATCACCATCCATACTAAAAACACCATCGGTGATAATAAATTTGCGTGCTTGAAATGAAGTTTGACGCAGTTTGTTCTCAAGACTTTTTAGAGAAGCATGTTGATAAATTCGAACTGTTGCACTGCTCAATTTCAGGCCATCAACAATAGATTGATGGTTGAGCATGTCACTGAAAACTACGTCACCTTCACGGCATAGAGTCGAGAGGACAGCGAGATTAGCGCTGAATCCTGAGCTGAAAGTAATGACTTCTTCTACACCAAGGAATTTAGCCAGCCGTTGCTCCATTTCAAGATGTAAGTCACTAGTACCATTAAGAAGACGTACGCCACTGGATGTGGTTCCATAATGATGAATTGCATTGATGCTGGATTCAATGATGCTTTGATGGCCATTGAGTCCAGAGTAGTTATAGGAGCCTAAATGCAAAACATCACGTATAAGTGCGCTATCGGCACTGGTAGGACTGTAGCTAACGGAAGCATTCCTGCAAGGAATGCTATGAAATACTCTACCAATCATATCCATTTTGCCCTCAGAGACAAAATGGTCGTAACGTTCAGCTATACTCTGTAGATAATCGTTAGATCGCGCAATGTCACGATGATCGTCATCTATTCTTGAGGCAGTATGACTAAATTTATTCATAGTCCTGGTTCCTTGTATAAAAATAAGAATTAAAAATGATGATAAATATTCTCACTAAGATTTTAGTGAATTGATTAGAACAAATAGGGAGTTTAGATTAAGACCTCTAGGTTATATATTTCAGCAGTAATACATGATAAACATTGCTATTTACCACTCCTTATAATTTTATATATATATTTTAAATCACCACGTTAATTTATAATTATTATAAATTTATCTACATCAATAAAATAAATACACATTTTAATTTACGCAAATTAGCACTTAACCTTACTTTTTATAAATAGATATTTTTTGAACTGTAACCAATATTATTTATATTATTCCGTATAACATGGAAGGCTATTCTTGGGAAAAGCAGATAATATTTCATCGTAACAATAGAACAAGGGTATAATACAAAGGAGTTTCATTCCTGATTCAAATTGTAACTATCACAAGCAATACATGATAAAATTCACATAATTAGAAAAACCGCCATCCAATATATTTTAATTTATAGATAAATAATATTTTGTAATAGTGACATATTCATTTTTGCATTCTGAATTATTGCTGTAATGAAAACAATTTCATGAACGGTTCCATTCAATTAAGTAACTACCATAAATACTGGTAACAATGATTTCATGTTGCCATTTCATATAACAATTGCCACAAACGTTAAATTTTTAAAAAGAAAAAGTAGCATCTGTCAAGATGCCACTTTTATTCATTTCATTATAACGTTTAATTTATAGAAGGAGCTTAAATACTCATGATCAGCCCTGTAATTGCCGCAGACAGGAAGCTCACCAGAGTAGAACCGAACAGCAGCTTCAGGCCAAAACGTGCAACCGTGTTACCCTGTTTTTCATTAAGTCCTTTAATGGCACCAGCAACAATCCCAATAGATGAGAAATTAGCGAAGGAAACTAAGAATACCGACAGAATGCCTTTTGAACGTTCGCTCAGTTCAGCCGAAATTTCTTGCAGGCCCTGCATTGCCACAAACTCATTGGAAACGAGTTTCGTCGCCATGATACTGCCTACTTTCAGCGCTTCATCGCCCGGAATACCAATGATCCACGCCAAAGGATAGAACACATACCCCAGACACTCTTGGAAAGTAATACCAAACACTAAGTCAAAAATGGCATTGATACCCGCAATCAGGGCGATAAAACCAATCAACATTGCAGAAACAATCAATGCGACTTTGAAACCAGCCAAAATATATTCGCCCAGCATTTCAAAAAAACTTTGTCCTTCGTGCAGGTTGCTCATATGGATTTCTTCTTCACTCTCAACAGAATAAGGGTTAATGAGCGACAAGACGATAAAGGTGCTGAACATATTAAGTACCAGCGCTGCTACCACGTATCTTGCATCCAGCATCGTCATATAGGCACCCACAATAGACATGGATACTGTAGACATTGCCGTCGCCGCCATCGTATACATCCGGCGCTCAGACATCTTACCCAGTACATCTTTGTAAGCAATAAAGTTCTCTGATTGCCCTAGAATCAGTGAGCTAACCGCATTAAACGACTCCAGCTTGCCCATGCCGTTAATTTTAGACAACACTGTACCTATCGCGCGGATAATAATCGGCAATACTTTGATATGTTGTAAAATACCAATCAAAGCAGAAATGAAGATGATTGGGCACAATACATTCAGGAAGAAAAATGCCAGATTCGCTTCCATCATTCCGCCGAAAATAAAGCTGGTTCCTTTCGCCGCATAAGACAACAAATGGACGAACAGATTGTCAAATGCCTTAATAATCCCCAAACCAGCATTAGAATTCAGGAAAAACCATGCCAAAAAAATCTCAATAATCAATAACTGAATAATATAACGAATTCGAATATCCTTTCGGTTATTACTCGCTAAAATCGACAGACCGCCAATCACAACCAATGCAAGGAAAAAATGAAAAATATGAGACATAAAAAAGAACTCCAAACATGATGCTGTGCAAATTTGTAACTATATTATATGTAACGGATAACAGTAGATTTTTATAATCATCACATAAATCTATTAATTAAACGCTACAAATTTCTGTTTAGCCAATCCGGTCACACTTTCCTAGATTTCACTTTTAAGTAAAAATTATTAACCCAATAAGCGGATCATTTCTTCTTCACCAATAACAGGAATGCCTAATTCATTGGCTTTAGCCAACTTGGAGCCCGCTGCTTCCCCGGCAATAACCAAATCCGTTTTTTTGGAAACACTCCCCGTCACTTTCGCACCTAAAGCTATCAGTTTATCTTTGGCCTCGTCTCTGGATAAAAGGCTTAATGAACCCGTCAATACGACAATTTTACCGGCAAATGGGCTATCAATTTCATCCAAACTCGGGCTTTCAACAGATTCCCAAAGGATCCCAACATTATTGACCAAATCATCAATTACAGCCTGATTATGTGGTTCGCTAAAGAAATTCACGACATGGCTGGCAACAATGCCTCCCACATCCTGCACTGCAACTAATGCATCCGTATCCGCTACACGCAATTTTTCCAAGGTACCAAAGTGTGCAACCAGATTGGCAGCAGTCGCTTCCCCAACCTCACGAATTCCCAAGGAATAAATAAAACGAGCAAAAGTGGTTTTCTTGGATTTATCCAAAGCATTAATGACATTTTGTGCCGATTTAGGCCCCATTCGATCAAGACCCGTCAATTTTCCAGCGGTCAGACGGAAAAGATCAGCCGGTGTTTTGACATATTCTTTATCAACAAGCTGCTCAATAATTTTTTCGCCCATGCCATCAACATCCATCGCACGGCGGGAAACAAAATGTTTCAGCGCCTCTTTGCGTTGTGCTCCACAGAATAAGCCCCCCGTACAGCGGGCTACTGCTTCCCCTTCAACGCGTTCGATATCTGAACCACAAACAGGACAATGTTCTGGGAAAACTATTTCCTGACTTTCTGTTGGTCTATTCTCATGAATAACACCAACGACTTGCGGGATAACATCTCCAGCACGACGAATAACTACAGTATCACCAATACGCAGCCCCAAACGTTCAATTTCATCGGCATTGTGCAATGTGGCATTACTGACAGTCACACCCGCGACCAATACAGGCTCCAAACGCGCCACTGGCGTAATCGCTCCGGTACGTCCGACTTGAAATTCAACATTACGCACAGTCGTCATCTGTTCTTGGGCAGGAAATTTGAAAGCCGTTGCCCAACGTGGTGCTCTGGCAACAAAACCCAGCATTTCCTGTAATTCAAGGAAATCGACTTTAACAACAACACCATCAATATCAAAACCTAATGTCGGGCGCTGTTGCTCAATGTTATGGTAAAATTCCATCACTTGTTGAGTACCCTGACACAGTTTCACTTTGTCACTGACTGGCAATCCCCACTTTTTGAATTGCATCAAACGTTGATAGTGACTTGCAGGCAGTTCTCCACCCTCCAGAACGCCAACACCATAGCAATAAAAGGTCAATGGACGTTTAGCGGTAATACGTGGATCAAGCTGACGTAATGATCCGGCCGCTGCATTACGGGGATTGGCGAAGACTTTATTACCTGTGCGGCGGGCTTCTTCGTTGAGTTTTTCAAACCCCGCCTGTTTCATAAACACTTCACCACGGATTTCAACACGGGCCGGAATATTCCTCCCTTTCAAACGCAAGGGAATAGCGTGGATAGTACGAACATTAGTGGTAATGTTTTCCCCTGTTGTTCCATCTCCGCGCGTTGCTGCCTGCACCAATTCTCCATTTTCATATAACAGGCTGACAGCCAGACCATCGAGTTTCAGTTCACAACAAAATACCAAATCCCGGCTATCTTTCAGACGGTCACGAACACGCTTATCAAATGCCCGATAACTTTCTTCATCAAATACGTTATCTAAAGACAGCATAGGGATCTCATGGCGCACCTGTTCGAAAACCGTCAATGGGGCTGCGCCTACACGTTGTGTGGGAGAGTCAGCCGTGATCAGCGTTGGGTGTTGCTCTTCCAGCGCTTTTAATTCCCGCATTAAACGATCATATTCTGCATCAGGGATCTCTGGCGCATCCATAACATGATACAAATATTCATGATGACGCAATATTGTTCTTAATCCGTTGATTTTTTCGATAATAGTTTTCATGACTTCTCACCAGAGATGAAAAAACCCCCGACTTAGCGGGGGTTTAATACTAAAAAAGAGTTATTCACTGACGTTGAGCGTATTGCGGATACGCGCTTTATAGACTTCGATCATCTGCGGAGTGAGCATCTTACGCTCACCATCCAGAACTACGCCACCTACATCTGCTGCAATGCGCTGTGCCGCTTGTAGCATCAGCTTGAAATTCTGATTGGAATCACCGAATGAAGGCACCAGCATAAACATGGATATCCCGGGAGTCGTGAAATCTACCATTAGGTCTGGATCAAATGAACCCGGCTTTACCATATTAGCTAAACTGAATAACACAGCACCACTGCCCGATGGATTCAAGTGGCGATGGAAAATATTCATATCACCAAACCGGAAACCAGCCTGCAAAATGCTTTGAAGTAAGACGTCACCATTCAGTTCCTGACCATGATGAGCGGCAACATGTAACACCAGTACAGTTTCTTTTTGAGTTTGCTCAGGCTCGGCCTGTGCTTCATTTTCCACCGCTTTTAGTTGCCCTTCAGCAATATCAGTGCCTTCTGCCCTTTTCGGCTCAGCTTGTTCTACGGAATCAAATAACCCGAGCTGAGGCTCTTCCTGCGATTCAGTGACAACTTTCGCTTCTGTAGCTGGTACGTCAGTCTGATCTCTTTCAAGTAAAGGGTCCGAACCATTATCATGCCCGGCCACTGATGATTCAGATGTTTGACGTTCAATAACTGGCTCTGCACGATGTTCAGTACGCCGTTTTACCGACTCCTGTACAGGTGCTTTTGGTGAATTATCAAACAGTTCATCATTATTATTCTCTAACTCTTCCTGACGCCCCTGTTTATGACGTTTAACTGGGCGATCACGAAAGAGTGATGAACGCTCTTTACGGCTGGTCCACAACCCATGTAATAGCAAAGCTATTATGGCTATCGCACCAACAACGATTAATATCAGACGCAAATCCTGCATCATTGCTATCTCTAGTTGTTTAAATTAATTGCCACTACGGCGGAAACTTCTTTAGATAAGAGTATTTGTCAAATAAGACAAGTGCAAGTCTCTACATACTTTTCTTACCATAAAGAGAGATATCCTCTGTTTTTTCGGATGTTTTTTAAACACAAAACTACTGGTCAGTAGAAAATCCTGCCTATATCATACCGTCTCAATCATCTAGGAGAGAATAAGAAAATATGACGAATTCGACAAAGTTGCCAAAACATTTAGGCGGATTTCATTATATTGTGCAAGGTTGGCAGCTGATCACTCGCACTGGCATTAAAAAATTCGTTTTATTGCCTTTACTGACTAATATTTTGTTGCTAGGTGGTTCATTTTGGTGGTTATACCAGAAATTGGATGGCTGGATACAATGGACACTCAATAAAATACCGGACTGGATGCAATGGTTAAGCTACCTGATATGGCCAATTGCGGTCATTTCCATCTTACTAATTTTCACCTATTTCTTCAGCGTATTAGCCAATTTCATTGCTTCACCGTTCAATGGGTTGTTAGCAGAAAAACTGGAGGCTGACATGACGGGTATTCCTGCACCAGATACAGGTATTATCGACTTACTCAAAGATACGCCGCGCATTTTAAAACGTGAAATAGTGAAAATTCTTTACTACATCCCCCGTGCTATCGCCCTTTTATTGCTTTATTTTATTCCCGGAATTGGCCAAACCGTTGCCCCTGTCCTTTGGTTTATTTTCAGTGCCTGGATGCTGGCTATCCAATATTGTGATTATCCATTTGATAACCACAAAGTCAGTTTTGCCACCATGCGCAATACATTGAGACAAAACAAAATCGACAACCTTCAATTTGGTGCAACGGTAAGCGTATTAACCATGATCCCCGTAATAAACCTATTCATTATGCCGGTTGCGGTTTGCGGTGCTACCGCAATGTGGGTTGATCGCTATCGTGCAAAACATGCGCTGAATCACACAGTATAAAACTGCTTGAATTCTTTAAAACTACACATAGCCCCCCGACAAGCTATAAATGTATCAGGGGGTTTGTTTAATGATTTGCTGATATGTATCACATCAATCAGAAAATCGACACGATGACCGAAAATAATACAAATAGTTATACCAATCATAAATAGCCTAAATAATATAAAATAAACATCCAATATTCTTTTATATAATAACAATAGATTGAAACCTTATTTCCATAAATAAGATGTTAGCGTATGTTTAACCAATATTTAACGGTATCTCAGGGGCAATCGAACAATGAGCAAAATTTATGAAGACAATTCGTTGACTGTTGGTCACACTCCGTTAGTACGCTTAAAAAACTTCGCCAATGGTCGTATCTTAGCGAAGGTTGAGTCACGCAATCCCAGTTTCAGTGTAAAATGCCGCATTGGCGCTAATATGATTTGGGATGCAGAAAAACGTGGCATCCTCACTAAAGATAAAGAACTTATTGAACCAACCAGTGGTAATACAGGCATTGCTCTTGCTTATGTTGCTGCTGCCCGTGGTTATAAACTGACATTGACTATGCCTGAAACCATGAGCCTTGAGCGCCGCAAGCTCCTGAAAGCACTGGGAGCTGATTTGGTATTGACTGAAGGCGCAAAAGGCATGAAAGGCGCTATTGAAAAAGCCAACGAAATTCATGATAGCAACCCTGACCGTTATGTACTTCTACAACAATTCAGCAACCCAGCCAACCCAGAAATTCACGAAAAAACGACTGGCCCTGAAATCTGGGAAGATACTGACGGTAATGTCGATGTTTTCGTGGCGGGTGTAGGCACTGGAGGAACGATCACTGGTGTTGCCCGTTACCTGAAAAATACCTGCGGTAAACAAGTAACTATCGTTGCGGTAGAGCCAGAAGATTCACCTGTTATCAGTCAAAAATTAGCAGGCGAAGAGCTTAAACCAGGCCCACATAAAATTCAGGGAATTGGGGCGGGTTTTATCCCTGATAACTTAGATTTAACATTAGTTGACCGTGTATTTAAAATCAGCAACGATGAAGCCATTCGAACAGCACGTGAAGTCACTGTAAAAGAAGGAATTCTTTCCGGTATTTCTTCAGGTGCAGCAATTGCGGCAGCAGTTAAATTATCGCAGGAAGATGGATATAAAGATAAGAATATTGTGGTGATTTTGCCTTCTTCTGCTGAGCGCTATCTGAGTACCGCCCTGTTTGCTGATTTGCAGAGTGATTAAAAATTATCCTGCACTATTTTTTACTACATTAACAAAAAGCGCCTTAAGGGTGCTTTTTTGTGCATTAGATCAAACTTTAAAACTTTCCTAGATGATTTATTCAAGTAGCTTTAGTATTTAACCAGTAATTATTTTGATGCACGAAATTAATCTTCAAGCAGGCGTCTTTGAGGGTTAATTCATTCAGCCATTACTCGGATAGCGTGTATTAACACTAAATCAACAATTGAATGCATCAAGTATGTTAATTTTTTGATAATGACTATTATACCAAATGGATTTTGCGTTGCAGTTGCAGCAGTAACACAGCCTGAAATATGAAGTGTCTACACTTTACTTTCATTATCAATTTAACGGTTGTACAAGTCCGAGTGAATTCAACTACACTAGCTTTAGAATTCTCTTGACTTATTCAACGAATATTTAAGTTATTGAGGAAATACTATGTTCCAGCAAGAAGTTACCATTACTGCACCAAACGGCCTCCATACTCGCCCTGCGGCACAATTCGTCAAAGAAGCAAAAGGCTTCTCTTCTGACATTACCCTGACTTCTGGAGGCAAGTCTGCCAGTGCGAAAAGCCTGTTTAAGCTGCAAACGCTGGGATTGACTCAAGGTACAGTTGTAACAATTGCTGCTGAAGGCGAAGATGAGCAACAAGCTGTTGAGCACCTAGTTAAGCTGATGGGTGAGTTGGAATAACCCCCCACCCCGCTAATTAAGCCAATCTATTTCATTCAATTATCCCCGGAACCATAAAATTCGGGGATATTTAAAGCCTCCCCTCCTGAAGGCGCAATGAAAGGTAATCACCCGCAGTAAGGTCATATAGTATGATTTCAGGCATCTTAGTATCACCAGGTATTGCTTTCGGTAAAGCCCTATTGCTGAAAGAAGACCCCATAATTATTAATCAGAAAAAAATTACCCCTGAACAAGTCGAACAAGAAATTTCCCGCTTTAAGCAAGGCCGCGATAAATCCTCCGCACAGTTAGAAATAATCAGAAAAACAGCCGAAAAAAATCTGGGTGCAGAAAAGGCCGAAATCTTTGAAGGCCATATCATGTTGCTGGAAGATGAAGAGCTAGAGCAGGAGATTATCAGCCTGATTAAGAAAAATCTGGCAACAGCAGATTCTGCCGTTTATTCCGTCATTGAAGATCAGGCCAAGGCTCTGGAAGAACTGGATGATGAATATTTGAAAGAACGTGCTGCCGATGTACGCGATATTGGTAAACGTTTACTGAGAAATATTCTGGGTATGCCAATTATTGATTTAGGCTCAATTGACGAAGAAGTTATCCTGGTTGCCAGCGATCTGACCCCATCAGAAACCGCACAACTCAATCTGGATAAGGTACTGGGATTTATTACTGACTTGGGCGGTCGTACTTCCCACACTTCCATTATGGCCCGCTCTCTGGAACTACCTGCGATTGTTGGTACAACCAACGCAACCAGGCAAATCAAGAACGACAACTACCTGATTCTGGATGCGGTTAACAATCAGATTTACGTGAATCCTTCAGATGCTGAAATCGAGCAATTGAAAGCCACAAAAAGCGAGTATCTGACAGAAAAAACTGAACTGGCGAAATTGAAAGATTTACCCGCTATTACTCTGGATGGGCACCAAGTTGAAGTTTGTGCCAATATCGGTACGGTTCGTGATGTCACAGGGGCTGAGCGCAATGGCGCGGAAGGAGTCGGTTTATACCGTACGGAGTTCCTGTTTATGGATCGCGATGTCCTGCCAACTGAAGATGAACAGTTCGAAGCCTACAAAGCGGTTGCAGAAGCAGTTGGAAATCAAGCGGTTATTATTCGTACGATGGACATCGGCGGTGATAAAGATCTGCCTTATATGAATCTGCCGAAAGAAGAGAACCCATTCCTTGGCTGGCGTGCGATTCGTATTTGCCTTGATCGTAAAGAGATCTTACATTCTCAATTGCGTGCTATCCTGAGGGCTTCCGCATTTGGTAAACTTCGCATCATGTTCCCGATGATCATTTCAGTTGAAGAAATACGGGAATTAAAAACCGAAGTAGCATTGCTCAAAGCGCAGTTACGCAATGAAAACAAGGCATTTGATGAATTAATAGAAGTCGGCATTATGGTGGAAACGCCTGCTGCTGCAACCATTGCTCATCATCTTGCAAAAGAAGTTGACTTTTTTAGTATTGGGACGAACGATCTAACCCAGTATACTCTTGCTGTAGACCGTGGTAATGAGCTGATTTCTCATCTTTACAACCCAATGTCACCCGCCGTGTTGAGTCTAATCAAGCAAGTGATTGACGCCTCACACACGGAAGGTAAATGGACAGGTATGTGTGGAGAACTTGCTGGTGATGAACGTGCTACACTGCTGCTTTTAGGCATGGGATTGGATGAATTCAGCATGAGTGCGATATCAATTCCACGTATTAAGAAAATCATTCGTAATACTAATTACAATGATGCAAAAGCCCTGGCAGAACAAGCTTTAACTCAGCCAACAGCACAGGAATTGATGGATTTGGTTGACACTTTTACCAGAGAAAAAACACTCTGCTAAACACATTAGCCAGAACACGGTCCCATTAAACAATTAGGAGAAGATTCATGGGTCTGCTTGATAAATTAAAATCTCTGGTTTCAGACGATAAAAAAAATAGCGGCAGTATTGAAATTATCGCCCCATTATCAGGTGAGATAGTCAGCATCGAAGATGTACCCGATGTTGTTTTTGCTGAAAAGATTGTGGGGGATGGTATTGCGATTAAACCAACAGGAAACAAAATTGTTGCTCCTGTTAATGGCACCATTGGTAAAATCTTCGAAACTAACCATGCTTTCTCTATCGAGTCCGATAGTGGCATAGAGCTATTCGTTCATTTTGGTATTGATACTGTTGAACTTAAAGGTGAAGGCTTCACGCGCATCGCTGAAGAAGGTCAACGGGTACAGAGGGGCGATTTGGTTTTAGAGTTTGATTTGGCATTTCTGGAAGAAAGAGCTAAATCAACCCTGACTCCTGTTGTTATTTCTAACATGGATGAAATCAAAGAGTTATCTAAAGTAACCGGGTCTGTCGTCGTAGGTGAATCAGTCATCATGCGCATCAAAAAATAACAGAACTGTGAATTTGATGGTCTTATCTCCACATAAGAGGGAGATAAGACCATCGATTTATTAGCGGGACGAATACTTAATACGTATAGAATCCCTTGCCGGTTTTACGTCCCAAGTGCCCTGCATCGACCATCGTCCGCATCATCGGACAGACCCGATATTTTGAATCCTGAAACATCAGGTAAAGCACATCAAGGGAATTAACGACCGTATCAATGCCAATCAAATCCGCCGTTTCCAATGGTCCCATTTTATGACCGAAACAGCCTTTAAATATCGCATCCACATCCGCAGGCAGGGCTATAGCAGAATCAATATAATCAGACATAGGTTACATGTTCTGTAAACAGCTCATCAATAGAGCATCTTTCTCGTCTTCTTGTTGTTTTTGTTTCAGCCCATTTGTTTTCGATAGGATTTAAATCTGGGCTGTAAGGCGGAAGCCATTCTAACTGGCATCCATGCTCAGTGATCGCTTTTAGCGTGTCACATCGTTTATGAAAAGCGGCATTATCCATCACAATCACAGCATTCTTTGGGAGCTTCGGCAACAAATCTTGTGTCATCCAGGCATGAAACACGTTCGCATTAATATTTCCGGCGAATAAACTTAAGGTTACAAAGGTATTTTTAATGATGGCCCCAATGGCATTAATGCGGCCTTTGTGCTGCCAGTCATGTAAACCAAAACAGCGCGACCCTTTTAACGAATAGCCGTGCGTACGTGGCATGGACTGTTCAAAGCCGCTTTCATCCAGATAAACAATCGGTTTGCCCGCCTGTTCATGATGGCGGATACGCTCGCCAAATACCTGACGGGCGTGTTCGTCAGCGGCGGGGTGTTTTAGCATTTTTTTTGAAGGTTATTTTCAGTCGTTTCAAGGCGTAATGGATAGCGGATTGTGAAACACCCAAGCGTTTTGCCCTTTCCCATTGATAATCATCGGGATAATCCCGGACATCGGCGATAAGTGTCTCGTCGCTGATTTTCGTCGGGGGTTTATCACGTGTCGTGCAGGGTTCTATTTTGTTGCCCCACCGAAACAGGGTGCGGATAGAAACCTCAAAGTGGTCGCGGGTTTGTTCGAACGTCAACGAATGCTTGTCTTTGTATGCCAGTACTCTTTTTCGGAAATCTAAACTGTAGCCCATTTCAATTCTGCCTTGTTATTGGAAGTCATTGGTATTATGACACAGTGTTGTGATTCTGCTATACACCATCTTGCACGGTAAAAGCGGCCTCATTCATAAATAAATGGGAAATTCGGTTGGAGACAAAACCGGGACCATCTTTCACCACAACAGCATTTTTGCCCAATATAGACAGAAGTTCCAAACAGCGTTCCTGAGTTTGTCCGGAAGTGTTCAGGCCGATGATCACCTCAACAGTCGGTTTCAAATAAACCGGATTCATAAAATGCACCCCAATGACCTGAGCGGGAGTACTATGGAACGAACCCAGTTTAGTGATAGGAATACAAGATGTATTTGCTGCCAATACCGCATGGGGGGCGATAAATTCTGACATTTGCGCATATACTGCTTGTTTTAGCTCAATATTTTCAGTGATATTTTCCACTACCAATTCACAATCGGAAACGGCCTGTAAATCCTGCGCCCAAACGATGTTTTGCAGGATCATCTCAGAAGTTTTTCCCTTGGCGAGCGGACTGAACAACGGGGCATAATTAGCGATCTCCATGATACGCTCTTTGCTCTGTTCGCAGGAAAGCGCATCTTTTTCAATAACAACCACATCATGCCCCCGCAAAGCACAGTCGAAGGCAAGGCTGGAGCCAATATTGCCCCCACCAACTACAGCTATTTTAAGTTTTGACATAATGACTATTTTCTTATTGATTTTTAACGATTGTTAATACCCGGCATCTTCCACGTCATTGCGTTATTGGCAGCAACGTGAAATCTGTCGGGTATATATCGGATGAATTGCCAGTTGTCACAGTTAATGCGTCAACTGGCAAGATGAAAGGAATATTTCAGACTAATTGGTTCAAGCTAATTAACTCAAACTAACTTAATTCAGTTCTTCGAATCTGGTGAAACCAGTTCCCACTTACCAAACAGCGTCAACCCCGTGGCTTTCGCCAATGCTGAAGATGCTGCGTTATCGAGCTGGCATCGGTACTGAGGTTCATATCCCTGAGAATGAGCGAATTTACTGATCGTGCGCACTACTTTTCTGGCGTGACCTTTGCACCTAAAAGGGGCTAATGTCAGTACACCGAGATCGGCAATTTTCGCATTATCCCAAGGATACATACTGGCAGAACAAACCAAGCGATCCCTATCAAAAGAGCCGAATACAGCCCAATGATCTAATTCCACATAAGCGTCATCCAGATCTTGTTCTGAAACAGAAGCCTGAAAATCAGAGAAAATGTCCTCATCCTCTTCTTCTTCCAGCTTACGCAGATCACCGCCCAGATTTTCTTCTAGATAGTGTCGTCATAAGTAATTTTATGTGATAATAAGATTTGTATTCCATAAATAGAGCGACTTAACCATGAGCGCACCAGCATACCGCCGTCACGATATCTCCGATCATGTTTGGAATTTACTTGAGCCCTACTTACCCGGTCGAAAGGGAGCTTGGGGACGTGTTGCTGACGATAACCGGTTATTTA
>NZ_CAWQTY010000201.1:0-21800 GCF_963897815.1 Xenorhabdus sp. Sc-CR9 | reverse complement strand
GCAATCATTGTTGCCAATTTATGTGGCAGCTTATTCGTAATGTGAAAATTTTTTTGAAAAGGGCTTCGTTAACGGATTGGAAAGAAATGAGAAATATAAGAGTCTCACCATTATGACAAACTATTTAGTGTTACTTCACTCTCTTGGAACTAATTTACACCTTTGGGATCCACTGATTTCGACTTTAACTCGAAACTATCGTGTGCTACGTCTGGATATGCGAGGTCATGGTCTTAGTGAAGTTGGACAGGATTCTTTTCTCATGGAGGATCTAGCCAAAGATGTACTCAGTGTTGCGGATTATTTCGGAATCGATGTGTTTTCGGTAGCTGGTGTCTCGATCGGGGGGCTGATAGCACAGTATTTAGCCGACAGTGTACCTGAACGGCTCTTGTCAATGGTGCTGATTGACACTTATCTCGCACCAGCTGCACAGTCTATCTGGAGTTCAATAGCCGATGATATCCTCAATTGTGGATTAGACCATCGAGTTCAAGAAATCTTCTCACGTTGGGTAACGCCAGCGTTTCGTGACACACCATCGGCGATAGGAATGAAACAGATGTTATGCCGTACCTCAGCAGAAGGTTATGCGAGATGTGCCGAAGCATTATCACAGATTAAACCGGGGCAACCAAAGAATAAGAAAGTTCCAGTACTAGTATTAGTCGGCGAAAATGATATTGTCGCTACACCCACAGCCGCACAAGAAATGGCAATTGCTCGTGGTGGAAAACTAGTAGTATTGCGGGATGCTGCTCATATACCCATTCTTGAAAAGTCAGACGAGATTTTAGGGGAAATGATGAGATTTCTGGCTAAAAATTTCAATCAAACTGCTAGGATAGAGACTGGTGTTTAAACATGCACCACATACTACACTATAGCAGAATCAGAATATTATGGCATAATTCTTGAACTCTAATGGCAAGGCAGAGTGATAAGATGGGTTACAGCTTAGATTTCCGAAAGAAAGTTCTGGTATACAAAGACAAACATTCATTAACGTTCGAACAAACGAGTGTCCATTTTGATATCTCTATCCGCACTCTGTTTCGCTGGAGCCAAAAAATAGAACCCTGTGTAACCCGTGATAAACCGCCCACTAAAATCAGTGATGAGACGCTCCTCATTGAGGTCCAAAATTATCCTGATGATTATCAATGGGAAAGAGCAAAACTCCCGGGGGTCACGCAGTCAGCTGTCTATTACGCATTGAAACGGCTGAATTGATGTGGTCAACAAAGGCAGGTTCTGCAATATGCGGCTGTGATAATCCTGACGATTGTACTCACAAAATCGATGTTATATTGGGGGATAAAACCTTCAGCTATACACAATCTTGGTTCCCACAAGCCCTCTATTATGTGCTTGATGCACCAAAAACAACGTTTACCTCTCTGGATGAATGGCCTAAGGAAGAAAAACCGAATGTAGAAATTAAGTTAAGTTCGGTCAGTAAAGGTTGTATCTCCCATAATCCAGAATGTCCAATTGGTAATGTATTCAATGAACAGGCTCAACCTATTGCTCAGTTTTCCCCAAAAAATACGTACAAAGGAAAACTGTTTTACGATAAAACGCAACAGGATTTTTTAACTTTAATACCAGGTCCATTCATGATTTTAAAACGTTTCTTAGACAAGGACTTCTATGCGGGAATAGAGAAACAACATTACCAGATTCTGGTTGATGAATGTTCGAACAAACCCCTAACAAAGGAAACACTGTCTGGAATAAACAAAGTATTCTCCTATCTCCGTGGCAAAAAAACGGCACTTAACTCAAATATTTATTTAGCGACTAAGGAAAAGATAGAAGTTGATCTGACGTTTAGTGCTGATAAAGAAGTGGATGAATTTACAGACCAAGAAAGAAAAAAGCAGCAACGTAAAACTAATAGAGAACAAGGTCTAGGACAGAGAGGACACAGAGGCTGGCGCAATGACACGACACGTTATGCAGTAAGGAATGCTTATTCTATTGAAGGAAGCGTTAAAACTCAAAAAGGCGGAGCGAGTCAAACATGGAAAAAAACCTTATTAGAAAAGGAATTTAAGAAAAGTAACAATACCTTAAAATCCATTGACTCACTCAAACAGAATATTGATAAATTCACAAATTTCCTCACCTCAGGTCATCCCCGTGATAAATTTAATATTCTGAAATTGGAAGTTCTTTATCCTGAAATTCAAGTTCATGGCGAATATGAGCTTTCTCATAGTGACGATTTTAAATTATACCGCAAATTTGGTGCTGAAATTTCGGCTTCCCCTCTGTTCGGATTATCATTAAAGCTCGATGTTATCCAACTCGTCGCCGCTGCTTTTAAAATCAATACCGCTGTTTCTATGCTTCGTGAGGCAGGGGAAGTCTATGAAGAAAAAGTGAAGAAAGGTGAAAATGGTGCTTATGCAGGTGCAGAATTAAATCTCATTACAGAGGGAGCTTTAGATGTAAAATTTGGTTGGGAATCGGATGAAAAAGGAGATTGGTCATTTAAAAAAGACGACATATTCGAAGTGGGATTTAGTATTAAAGCCGAAGCCAGTATCCGTGGAGGGGTGCGTTACGGCATTATTTCTGGCTATGTAAATGCAACTGCCACGGCAGACGCTAAAGGACTTATTGGATTCGCCCCAAATCCCCAAAATGAAAAAGTTTTGGATTTGGTATATTACCATGACGGTATAAAAGCAATGGTAAATGTAGAATTGGCTTTCGGTGTAGGTAAGGAAGACAATGAAAATGATGAAGAGAAAGACAACGGAGTAAATACAAATGCTGAAAAAGAATGGGTATTCCAAAAACCACTGTCTAAAGAAGAGTCGACGTATCGGATTTCGTTGGGTTAGTGTTCTATTTTTTGCATGTATTTTATCAAATAATGCCTTAGGAAAATCTAAAATGGACTATAAATACTTACTCTCAATGAACACAAGTAAAAGTTTTTGCTATTTAAGCGTAAATGGTATGCCTGCTATGAATAATCGCGGTGCGGGTACACATGGCGTCCAATCCAGTGGTCTAAATGCAACTGCTTTTCTGGAAAATGGTACTAATACCATAGAATTACTTTTTAAGGATAGAACATCTGAAAAATCAAATAAATTTGATCCCAACGCCCGGTGTGAAACCACATTAAAAAAAGTATCTGCTGTCGGTGACGAGGAAATAATCAGTCATATCAAATTGACTGTCGATAAGGAGGGCAATACCCTGACATCAGAGTCTCTCAATCAAATAGGAAGAACAGGATCAGAGTTTGCATTCACGGGGATGGCAACCACACCTGGTGATGAAGGCTTTTACAAGGCAAGAAAATCATTTAACCTGAATGGATTACCCGATTGGATGTGGACTAAAGCACGTCCAGTGACAGAAAATGACCTCCCTGAGATTAAAAATTTCTATCAAGAAATTCTCAATACTCTTGCACATAAGGATCTCGATAAATTATGGAAAATAAGTAAACCTGCATGGGATGAATGGGCAATGGCTGATAATAGTAGCGCCAAAATATTTTTTGATTCAATGAATTTTGAAAGATTGACTGATAGCAAGATATATACACCCAGAATGTCCCCTAAATGGCAAGATTACAGATTAGTCAAGTATAAAGAAGGGCGGCTATTTCGTTTAGAAAAAGGGAATTTCGGCCGCTCTCCAATAATAATGGATAAGAATGGAACTGAGTATATTTATACATATGATCCATATCTATCCATTATTGATGGGAAGGTTGTTATTGCCAGATAATAAGTAAATTACTTGTATTCATATAGCTGAGTGATTTTTTCTTAAATGAGAAAACGATTAACACTTATAGCTATACTTGAGTTTTGATTTGGTTTTTATTTATAGCGATCCATATTAAAAAATGTGTCGCTATAAATTTTATTAATAATAATCTATTTGCATTTCGATAAAGTAAAAACTCTTATTATCGAATTTTAAAAAATTCGCTAATCTGAACTGACTTTATTTTGATATGAACGATAATCTTATCGAACGCAAATGCCGCGATAACACAGGAAAATAACTTCATACCCCAGCCGTGAGATACAGCAACATTCGATATCATTATTTCTCATGGCTGAATAGCTCATTAATCACTATTATGAATATATAACTACTAAGGTATACAAATTCAGATAAAATTTTCTGGGGGTATTTTGTTGATCTTATAAATTAAAAATGACTATTAATCAATTAATTACTATATTTTTCATACTCCTGTGATCGCCATACTTCGGATGGTATAACCACATGGCATATCTATATTTCTCAATGTTGAGCAATGAAAATATCTCCAGATAAACTTTCAAAGACTGTAACCAACTCGGCTTTGGGTCGGAAGTTATAACAGAATTAGCTGAGTATACATTCCAACCTAAAAAAACCGAGTTACGCAATGACTAAATTACACAATCCCCTGCGATAACATTGCATCCGCGACTTTGACAAAACCAGCAATGTTTGCACCTTGTACGTAGTTGGTCTGTTTATCTTCTCCGCCATATTCTACACAAGCTTGATGGATATCGAGCATGATGTGATGCAAGCGAATATCCACTTTCTCCGCTTTCCAACTCAGGCGGGCTGCGTTTTGCGCCATCTCCAGTCCAGACGTTGCCACACCACCGGCATTGGCAGCCTTACCCGGTGCAAACAAAACACCGGCTTCAAAGAAAGCATCAGTCGCCGCAATTGTCGCAGGCATATTGGCGCCTTCCGCGACCGCTTTCACGCCATTTTTAATTAGTGTCTTTGCTGCTTCCAGATCCAATTCATTCTGAGTCGCACAAGGCAGGGCAATATCCACAGGGATTGACCACGGATCCTGACTCTCAAGAAAGATCAATCCACGCTCTTTGGCATATTCTTCTACGCGACCATAACGCTGGTTTTTGATCTCTTCAAGATGAGCCAGTTTTTCCGGCGTAAAACCTTCCTCATCCAATACGGTTCCCCCCGAATCCGAGGCTGTAATGACTTTTGCACCCAGTTCCATACATTTTTCGATAGTATATTGGGCGACATTTCCTGCACCAGATACAGAAACCCGCATCCCTTCAAGCCCCATTCCATGCCGTTTTAGCATCTCATGGGTAAAATAAACCAGCCCATATCCGGTGGCTTCAGGGCGGATCAAACTGCCCCCGAAAGAAAGCCCCTTCCCCGTGAAAACACATGCTGTATTGTTGGACAATTTTTTCATCATGCCTGCCATAAAGCCCACTTCACGGCTTCCTACACCAATGTCTCCCGCAGGCACATCAGTATCAGGCCCTAAATGACGGAAAAGCTCTGTCATCAATGCCTGACAGAAACGCATGATTTCACCGTGACTTTTTCCTTTGGGATCAAAATCCGAACCGCCTTTTCCGCCCCCCATTGGCAACGTTGTCAGCGCATTTTTCAGCGTCTGTTCAAAACCCAGAAACTTCAGGATGGAAAGGTTAACAGAAGGATGAAAACGCATCCCTCCCTTGAATGGCCCGATGGCGGAACTGAACTGAACTCTCCACGCTCGGTTAAGCTGTACTTTGCCTTGATCATCAACCCAACAAACGCGGAATTGAATTACTCTTTCCGGTTCGACCAAGCGCTCTAATAATCCTTGCTCACAGTATTGCGGGTTTTGTTCAAGAAAAGGCCAGAGAGAGGTCAACACTTCTCGTACTGCCTGTAGATATTCCGGTTGATGCGGGTTTTGGTACTGAATCGAATCGAGAAATGAGATTAAAGATGATGCAACATTCATTTAGAGCTTCCTTTTTGTCATTCAGAAGTGATGACCCCTAGCCATTTTCCATATTATTTTTTTGTCGAAAATGTGAGGTAACTACGGTTTGCTTTCTGAATATAGCACTATCTTATGCTTAAATTTCAACAACTATTTTTTATTGGTTTCCATAAAAATATCTTTGACAATTTCTGAACCAGTTTCATCATCTTTTCGTGGGCAAAAAAATCGCCTGCATAAGCAGGCGATTTTATAGAATAAATTTTCAGCCGAAGATTATTCTTCATCACGCAAAGGTACGATCAACATATCAACATGAACGGTGTTAATAAGCTGGCGAGCTGAAGACATTAACTTGCTCCAAAAATCCTGATGGTGACCACATACAACCAAATCCATGTCATATTGTTTAATAGCATCAACTAGGACTTGTGCTAAATCACCGCTACCGCTCAACGTTTCCTGAACAGGATAACCTGCGCGGGTAGATAGCTCTTTCAGGGAATTACGGGTTTCATCCGCAATACGCTCCTGCATATCACCAAGATTAACGTCAATCAGACCGGTATACAGATCAGAGTAGTTAACATCAACATGGATCAGGGAAACTTTGGCATTGTACGGTTTCGCCATTGACACAGCTTTCTCCACCAAAACCTGACTTTCTGGAGATAAATCAACCGCAACAAGAATATGTTTATAGGCCATAAGAACTCCTTCCATAACGTCGATTAAATATATTGGCAGCATTAAACGCCATGATTCGATGTTTATACTATAACCGCTTAAGATGCGTTATGAGTGTTGTTTTGATCACAACTTACTGTTTTACTCTCTTAACTAACTGAAGAAAGCCAAAAAATATATCCCTCAGAAATATCTCACCATGATTTACCTAAACTTTAGCTAAAATAAGTCTCCCATTTTCACGCGACCATGAATACACAATGCACTGTATTTCTGTCTAAAATTTAATATAGTTACTATTCAAGTTGGAATCTTTTCTATTGGTTTCTTCTTTACTGGCTGCGTTTGCAACCACAATAATTAGGAGGGAGTATGTTCAATACTGTGGTTCTCTTTTGGGCTGTTTTCCTCATCTGCATTGTTAACATGCTACGTTACTTTTCTTCGCTCCGTGTGCTCCTGTCAATCCTGCGTGAGTCTGACCCCATGCTGTATCAATCTGTTGATGGCAATGGCTTTTTTACCACCAACAGTCAGTTCAACAAACAAATCCGGCTAGTGCGCTACATCAATTCACAAAGTTATATCAACCACCACAATCCCGATGTCATTTTGTTGTGCGAAAGGTTGAGGAAACAATTTATATTGACGGAAATTCTTTGTGGCATCGTTGTGCTATGTCTGATAGCAAGCGTCTTTTAAGTGGTCTTAGAATGTAGTGAGGGTTTGAGAATTAACGTGAACAAAAAAACAGGTGAAAATAAAAAAGGTTGGCTTGCAAAGACGCAGAGCCAACCCTTTTTTCTAAGAGGTCGTTAGATCAGTTTCAGGGCAATCCAGTACAGCATGCCTGACAATACAATTGAAATTGGCAGAGTCAGAATCCATGCCAACATGATATTTTTGATGGTCTTGCTCTGCACACCACCACCATCAACCAACATCGTACCCGCTACCGCAGAAGAGAGTACCTGTGTTGTTGACACCGGCATACCTGTATAACTGGCAACTCCAATAGAAACCGCTGCCGTAACCTGTGCAGAAACACCCTGAGCATAAGTCATGCCTTTTTTGCCAATCTTCTCACCGATGGTGACAGCTACGCGCTTCCAACCCACCATAGTGCCTAAAGACAGAGCAAGTGCCACAGCAACGATGATCCACAACGGCGCATATTCCACCGTACTCAGCAGATCTTTACGCAGCTTATTCAGGAAACGGGCATCTTCATGACTTGTTTCTGGCAGTTTAGCCACAGCACTAGCCGTATCTGCGACGCACATCAGCATACGACGCATATTGTTGCGCTGATCCGGATTCAACTCGCTGTAATTCTGGATACTCACCAGCATGTTCTCAGCTTTATTCAGAACTACTAATGCGCGTGAGCTGTCACAGCGGAACTGCATATCCAATTGATCTTCTGCATTAGGAGTGGCTGGAGCCAGCTCAATAGCATGAGCCAGTGCCGGGCCGTGCTGCTCATAATACTGCTTCAAATGGACAACAGCATCGTGAGTACGGGCAATGTCATAGCTGGTTGAGTTCATATTGACGACAAAACCCGCAGGCGCAACGCCAATCAGCACCAGCATGATCAGACCGATACCTTTCTGACCATCATTCGCGCCGTGGGAGAAACTCACACCAACAGCGGAAATAATCAGGGCAGTACGTGTCCAGAATGGCGGTTTACGTTTACCATCCTGTTTTTCACGTTCAGCAGGCGTCATGTGGATACGGCGACGTTTTTTGGTTCCGCTCCAATAACGGCGCAGCAAAAACACCATCGCTCCGGCAATGATCAGGCCAATAAGAGGAGACAGGATCAAGGACATGAAAATCTGTATCATCTTCGGAATATTTAACGCATCAACCACCGAAGAACTGGTCACTATCGCATTGGTCAAGCCGATACCGATAATAGAACCGATCAACGTGTGAGAACTAGATGCTGGAATACCGAAATACCACGTACCTAAATTCCAGATAATCGCCGCCAGCAGCATGGAAAAAACCATAGCCAAACCGTGAGCTGAACTGACATTTAGCAGAAGATCCGTAGGCAGCAGATGCACAATCGCGTATGCGACACTTAATCCACCAAGGAGAACACCAAAAAAGTTAAAAACCCCTGCCATGACAACGGCAAACTGCGAACGCATCGCCCGGGTATAAATAACAGTTGCTACTGCGTTTGCGGTATCATGAAACCCATTGATGGCTTCATAGAAAAGCACAAACAACAGAGCAAGCACTAACATAAGGCCGGTATAAAATTCCAGGCCAGTAAACAGATGTAGCATAGACGTTAAGCCAGTTAGTAGGACATGAACGCGCGCATTATCAGTGACAATCGTGAGCGGGAAAAGAAAAATATGACCTTTTTTTGATTTAATGGCAATAAAGCAATAGAAAAATCTTACATTTATCAACTATATCAAATAGTTATTTAATTTTAATATTCTGATATTTTTTTGAAGAAAAATAACTTTTTTAGCAAAAAATTAAACCAAATATGTATTTTTCTCTGTAGTTCGTGAGCGCTGCCCCCACAATACAGTAATTTCCTACAAAATAACCCGGTCAAAAGAGACAGACTAATGGAAAAATTTGATGTAATTATTATTGGTGCTGGCGCTGCCGGCTTGTTTTGTGCTGCTCAGGCAGGTCAAGCCGGACTCAATGTCCTGGTTCTGGATAATGGTAAAAAAGCAGGCCGTAAAATTTTGATGTCCGGAGGCGGGCGCTGTAATTTTACCAATATGTATACCGAACCGGCGGCCTACCTTTCTGCCAATCACCATTTTTGTAAGTCAGCACTTGCTCGCTATACTCAATGGGATTTTATTGCTCTCGTGCAACGCTATGGCATCCCTTATCACGAAAAAATCTTGGGACAACTTTTCTGCAATGACTCAGCTCAACAAATTATAGACTTACTATTGAAAGAGTGCGAGATAGGGAAAGCCACCATCCGGTTGCGCAGTGAAGTCACACATGTAGAGAAGAAAGAACAGGGCTTTGTCGTTACCGCAGAAGGAAAACAAGTAAGCACACACTCACTTGTTGTGGCATCCGGTGGATTGTCAATGCCCGGCTTAGGCGCATCACCTTTAGGTTATCGCATCGCAGAACAATTTGACCTCAATATCCTGCCCACACGAGCGGCATTGGTTCCCTTTACTCTGCATAAACCGCTATTGGAACAACTGCAAACACTCTCAGGCGTGGCTGTTCCTTCTGTGGTAACCGCAAAAGATGGCACAGTATTCAGGGAGAATATCCTCTTCACCCACCGCGGTCTTTCCGGCCCTGCTATCTTGCAGATCTCCAGTTACTGGCAACCCGGTGAGTATGTGAGTATTAACTTACTTCCTGATACAGATTTAGAGATTTTTTTGGATCGAGAACGGGAATCACATCCGAATCAGGGTTTGAAAAATACGCTGGCTAAGCTACTGCCTAAACGTTTGGTTGAATGTTTGCAGTCGCTTGGTCAATTGCCGGAGCTTTCCCTGAAGCAACTTAACCCTGCCCAGAAAAAAGATCTGATCATAACTCTGCAATGCTGGAACGTGCTGCCGAATGGAACAGAAGGCTATCGCACGGCAGAGGTGACTCTCGGCGGGGTGGATACGAATGAGTTGTCATCAAAAACAATGGAAACCCATAAAGTGAAAGGACTCTATTTTATCGGTGAAGTAGTCGATGTGACCGGCTGGCTCGGCGGGTATAACTTCCAGTGGGCATGGAGTTCAGCCTGGGCTTGTGCGCAGGCGTTGGCTGCCTGTGAACAAATCGTACTATTTTCTCGTCAGGCAAGCTGAGAACAGTTAGTGCTGTTGAGTCTTCATTAATAGCGGGTAAATATCACCCTATCTATACCCGATAATGGAGACTCAGATAACGATCTTATATCCAATGGATTTCGAGTTGAGCGGGATAATTATGCCTTAGTGGAAATTTGTACTGTTCAATTTCCAAAACAAAATATTCCCCTTTTACTCATCCCTGCGAGTTATGTTTAATGAATAATTTCTTACCAGAAAAGTCGATTAATACTGCGTATTCACTGAAGAAGTTATTCCCGATAAGTCCATCAGCATTTAACTGAACAGACTTCCCATCAAACAAGACCGCATTCAATTTTACTCCTCTCGCGCCCTCTTCATCAAATTGAAATGCCGATACTTCGCATTCATCATTATCCGCGTGTTTAAACATAACCTTACAGGAAAGATTAACGGGAGAAGACTTCAACCTTTCTTTCCAGAAAAACGAACTTGATGCCCCCGTATCCAAGATCATGTTGTAGCTATTAGCATTGTGTGAAACTTTGACAGCAAGACCTTCTTGAGTATCTCTCAGTGGTAATTTAATCCAACCATCAGAAACATTGACTCCCAACCCTTGCAAATGGTCAGAAACTGATAATCGCTGGCCTTTATAATCAATAAGAACCGCCTTTCCCTTAAATAAATCCAGACCAATTACCATCGACGCAAGAGAGCTGTTATCTGTTTGATGATTACCATCCTGACTCAAATTGACTGCCCATGGCGTAAAGGAAACCCCGCTAATATCCTTAAATATCATGCCATTTATCGAAAGCTGTGGAATGTTAAATTTATCCTTCAAAAAAACTTGGCCTATGGTGTTAGTGGAGCGTGCTTTCTCAGGCGCTATAACTAAACCGGGAATTTCCGACATCATTTTTTCCGATAAATGGAGAGCATCAGGTGACCCGATATCGATCAGAAACTTTTCATCTTTACCATCAATTTTAAGATTTGCTATGGGTTGAGTGTATTTATCCAATTGAAAATGTATATGCATGACTTCTTCTGAAGCCATAGAAGCAGGAACAAACAGCGAGATAACAGAAGAGAAAACAATAAATATGACTGCGTTGAAATGTTTATTTAATGAGAAGTACATGAAAATTCTCCATTTATGCGTTCATAGTTAAATTAAAAATCCTGTCCGCCATTGCAATCAGCATTGAACAGTAGCTACGAATTCCATAGATAACCGTTAATTATTATATACAAAATATTGACTCTGCTTTTTCCTGCACCAAATGCGCCAACCAAATTGAGTATTCGTTTATATAAATAAGTGACGTATTACTATTCCTCAAATCACTCCTCAAACCACTCCTCAGACCACTGGAATTCTCTGTCTCCTCTTAACTAAAATCATAAATAATACTATAATAAATATTGAAATGAACCTATTGAATAATAACCACCTAAAACATCTGAATCAGCAAAAAACATTAGAAAAATCGTTTGATTGTTACGTTAGGCTTTGGAATAATGCGCCCCGCAAACACAAGTCCGATTTTAACTACAAAAAGCAGAAAAACACGCTATATAATGGCGATCTATTGAAGATAAACTAAATGATAGTCTTCATTTATGTCGGTTATCTACAACATCATTCCCCAATAATGCCTCGAAAACTAACTAAATCAGGTATCTTTATTTATTACATTAACTAACAAATAAAACCTATTGGGAATCATTACGCTAAGCATGCGAATTAGAAAATTTATTAATTTTTTTACTTAAATCCGAAAAGAGAAAACAAATACAGTGGGCAACCTGAACTATTTATCAGCGGTATTGTTTTGCTGATCGCCCGATTACCGTCCCTCTGTCATTGTTACTGAGAATGAGTATGAATATGCAAAATCTACCTCACGTCAAAGCGCTGTGTGCTGTCACACACCCTTATCGTGCCTGTGACGAATATGATGCATTATTTGATGCCGCCATGCGGGAATTAACGCTCTATCACTGTGAACATACCTCTGGTTATAAACAGTGGCTGACTGAGCATGGGCTGGATGAACAAGCAATAATGGCGCAGGAAGATTGGTCAAACCTGCCTTTGCTTTTTGCCAATTATTTCAAACGTAATCTGATACTCAGCGACAGCGCGAAAGATGCGCTGGAACTGACATCATCCGGAACGACCGGGCAGAAAAGCCGCATGCGCTATGACACCGACAGTATTACAGCTGCCCAACATATGGTGGATTGTATTTTCGATTATTATGGCTGGAATACCCCAGACCAACCTTGTAACTATTTGTTACTGAGTTACGAACCCGCAGGTGCCGTTACTTTAGGTACGGCCTATACCGATCAATTTTTATGTAAATATGCCCCAGTGAATCGAGCTTATTACGCTTTGCGCCATAATGGGCAAGGTAATGAATTCGACCCTTTCGGCACCATTGCGGCGCTTCAGCAATTTGCTGAGGAAGGGTTACCTGTGCGTATTTTCGGTTTCCCTGCCTTTCTGTGGTTTACCCTGCAAAGAATGGAGCAAATGGGGCTGCCATCACTCAAATTACATCCTGAATCTTTGGTTTTCCTCGGCGGTGGCTGGAAGACTCATGCCGATAAATCCATTCCGAAACAAGAACTGTATCAGCGCCTGGCTGAGCAACTCGGTATCCCCGATATTCGGTGCCGTGATGGTTATGGTTCAGTTGAGCATCCGGTGCCTTATGTTGAATGTTCACACCATAATTTTCATGTGCCAGTTTATGCCCGTGCTTACACTCGCCACACCACTGATTTATCCCGTCAGCCTTATGGCGAACCGGGTTTCCTGCATTTTACATCTCCTTTTATCACTTCATGCCCTGCCCACAGCATCGTCACCAGCGACCTCGCTGTGCTGCATTCCGGTGAAAGCTGTGGTTGTGAACTGAATACTGACTGGTTTGAACTGCTTGGTCGTGCTGGCACCAGTAAAACGCGTAGTTGTGCGATTGCCGCTTCTGAATTGATTAAGAGATCTTGATATGTCTTCCGTGAATACAATTAATACCCTAATTTCGGCAGAACACAAAATCGCAGATTTGCGTGAACGGCTACCTGAGCTACTGGCACACCCGCATACTTCCGGGCAGGTACTGGATTGCGCGCAACGCTTTGCTGATTATCTGTCAGGTCTTGACGATCATCCTCTGTTCAATGCCAAAGCCCGTGAAGCGCTGATCGCCTTCTGCCAGCGCGAAGTCCTGCAAACAAAACTGGAGCGGGAACTCGGGCAGAATGCCTTTTCGCTGCGTCGATTCGATTATGATGAAAATCGCTATGAAGCCTGGAAACCTCTGGGACTGGTTGTCCATATCACCCCATCCAATGCTGAACTCCTGCCCTTTATGGCAGTGATAGAAAGTTTGCTGGTCGGCAATATTAACTGGTTACGTCCCAGCAGCAGCGATAAAGGATTCAGTGCACAACTCTTGGCTGAGTTTTTGGCTCACGATATTTCAGGGGCTTTAACTGATCGGATAGTTGTACTGCCGTTACCTATAACGCAATTAGCCGGGTTACTTGTTCAGGCGGACGCGGTTTCTGCCTGGGGCAGAGATTCTGCTCTGGAGTCCATACGCGCTCAACTGCCAACCGGTTGTCGCTGGATAGATTGGGGACATCGCATCAGTTTTGCCTGGTTAAATCCTGAAGCCGCCGATGATGCCCTATTGGATGCGCTGGCCGATGATGTTTGTTGTTATGACCAACAAGCCTGTTCCAGTCCGCAATGTTTACTGGTCGATAGTGACGAACCCGAAGTTTTGCGAAACATCGGACAGCGTATGGCTGCTGCACTGCAACGTCGCTCTGAATTGCATCCGGCTTTGAAACCAGATATTCAGGAAGCGGCTGAAATTACGACCCAAACAGCGTTCCAAAAACTCGATCTTGCCTTTACGCAGGTACGTGGCGAAATCTGGCAGGCCGACGGATGGCGGGTAATATGGCGACATGAAGAGGAACTGGCGGCTTCCCCTTTGTTCCGCACATTGCAGATACGTCCGGCACCCCGCCAACGCTTGTGTTCTATTTTGCTGCCTTGGCGTAACCATCTGCAAAGTTGTGCTTTGATTACTCATCAGGAATATATCACTGAAATGAGCCACGCCCTGTTTGCAGCCGGCGTCAACCGCATCACGCCTCCGGGACAAATGCATGGCGGCTATAGCGGAGAGCCGCACGACGGTGTTTATGCGCTGTCACGCCTGACTAAGCGCGTCTCTGTAAGCCTTTCCCCCAACTTGATGGCTGGCTGCGCTCACCTTGATATTCCACCAACCCGTCCACATGGGTTGGAAAATTTGCCGGTACTGAATAAGGCGGATTTCCACTCTCTGGTGCCGAATGATAAATCCCGCCTATTTTTCCGCAGTGGCGGAAGTAGTGGCGAGCCTAAACTGGCCGCTTACAGCTATCAGGATTATCACCGCCAAATGCAGGCGGCTGCCGATGGCGTATTTTCATCAGGTCTTGAGCCAACAACCGACCGGGTTATGAACCTGTTATATGGCGGGAAATTGTATGGCGGGATGATGAGCTTTTTTACCATTCTGGATAAATTGGGCGTAGCTCAATATCCGATGGGCGGCCCTGCCGACAATGATTTCAGCGAAATTGCCGATTTAATCGTAAACCAACGCATTAATACGCTGGTGGGAATGCCAAGTACGTTGCATCGGTTATTTCTGAACGAAGAAGCCAGGCTGCGTGAATACGGCGGCGTTCGTAAGCTGTTTTCGGGTGGTGAACACTTGAATATAAATCAGCGGACTTTCCTGACCAGTTTTGGCATTACTCTGATCCGCTCAACGATCTACGGTTCAGTGGATGCCGGTCCGGTAGGCCACGCATGTGCTGCCAGCGAAGAGGGGGTTTTCCATTTAATGACTGATACCCAATGGCTGGAAATCCTCAATGAAGAAAATGATCAACCTGTGGCCGATGGCGGGACGGGTCGTCTGATCTTTACTTCGCTGCATCGTGAGGCACAACCTGTCCAGCGTTATGATTTAGGCGATCTCGGCTACTGGGTAAACCAACCTTGTTCCTGTGGCCTGTCCTCACCACGCTTCCGGCTTATGGGGCGCCACGGCTCGTTATTACGCATAGGCAGTATTTTCGTCAATCTGGCTGACTTCTCTGAACAATTGGGATTACCGGTTCAATGGATAATTGATCATAACAGTAACGGCGTCGATAGCGTTCGGCTGTTGGCTGACCATTCTGATCCGGCCGCTGTACGTCAGCGTTTGTTGCAGGATGAAAAACTCGCCGAAGTCCTTGAAGGAGAATTACTGAGTTTAGATGTGATTTCTACCTCAGCCACTGAGTTCCAGCGAAATGCACACAGCGGAAAAACACCATTGTTCATTGACTTGCGTAGATATTAATTTGCGTAAATATTAATTGAGTGACATTAAGATGATGACCAGAACGACATTGATTGATTTGTTCCATCATGCGCGCGAGCATTCTGCCTATTATCAAGATCTCTACAAGTCCGTTCCGGAAAACTGGACTCTGGAAGATTTGCCTCTCGTGGAACCCGGTAATTACTGGGCACAATCAAACGATTTACAAGCATGGCCGGTTCTGACCGCACCATTGGAAGGCGGTCATGTATATAAAACAGGCGGCTCTACCAGCGATGGACGATTGTCAGTTTTTAGCCAACAAGAGTGGAAAGCATTTACTCACGTCTTTGGTCAGGGTATTGCACATCAATTAAGGCCAGGAGATCGGGTAGCCAACCTATTTTTTGCCGGCGACCTTTATACCAGCTTTATATTTATCCACGGCGCATTATCAAAAGCGCCACTCCCTATCGTGGAATTTCCTTTCACCTGCAAGGTTGAGGATGAATTACTGACCAATAATATCAAGCTCCACAATATAAACGTACTGGCGGGTGTACCGGTTCAATTAATTCGATTTGCCTATTACCTGAAAGATACGGGGCAAACTTTGCCGATGGTAGAGACCATTCTTTACGGGGGAGAAAGTCTGTTTGATGCGCAAACCGCCATCATTAGACAAGTCTTTCCTAAAGCACGTTTGGGATCAATCGGTTGTGCCAGTGTTGATGCTGGTTTGATCGGCTTTGCTGATCCTGAGTGTCAGCAAGGAGAACACCGGGTATTTGATGAAGATACGATTGTTGAAATCGTGGATGAAATTACCCGCCAGCCGATCACAACACCGGGGCACAAAGGACTATTAGTTGTGACTAATCTGCAACGTCGGCTTATGCCTGTTATTCGCTATCCTACCGGCGATTTGGCTTGCTGGTGTGAGCCGGAACAGGAATACCGTAGATTTGCCCTGCAAGGGCGAGCCAATCAGGGTTATCGGATTCGGTTTGGGACACTGTCATTATTCCCTGACGATTTGGCCGCACAGTTATCACAACAGACTGAGCTTCTGGCCTGGCAGTTAGAGCTATCCCAACAGGCAGGGCAAGATAAAATCAGATTATTGGTGGCAAGCCTTCAACCTGTCGATATCGGCAAGATACGCCATAGGGTACTGGCTGCCTTTCCAAGTCTGGGCAAGGATTGCACAGAGCAAAATATGTTGGAAATCGTCCAGACCAATATTGATGATATGTACACGCACCCACGATCAGGGAAATTGCAACGGGTTGTGGATCTGCGTAGCTATAATTAAAGGTTGAAATCGATGACTATCTTCCCTTCCGCTATTCAGATTCAAAGCTATCAGTCGGGTGATGATAAAAAAATCAGCCAATTGTTCCGTGCAGTCTACGGCGATGCGTATGTCTATCCTGACATCTACCTGCCCAGGCTGATTGATGATTATCAAGTCACAGGACAGTGGTATTCAGCCTTGGCGTTCTATCAAGGACGCCTCATTGGTCATGCTTCGTTGGTTAAGGACGCAGTGCACCAAAACCATGCTGAGCTTGCACTCATTGCCGTAGAGCCTGATTTTCAGGGCTATGGCATAGCTAAGTCTCTCGGCAGTTATTTATGCCATTATGCGAAAGAGCAAAACTATAAGTTACTGACGATGAAACAGGTTTGTTCGCATCCGAAAAGCCAGTATATCGCTCGAAATTTAGGCTTTTATTCCACAGCACTGATGCTGGATTATGTTGATTCTCCATTTGGGTTGCCAGAGCCTGAAAGTATTGTACAGGGCATCTTACCTCTGAAATCATTGCCGTTGCCTAAACTGAACTGGCCTCAGCCTTGGCGCAACTGGGTTGATCAAATCAGACAATATATTGGTGAATCATCACCTTATGCACAACAAGTATGTCGTCGTTCTTTTACCTCAGAGCCATTTAGCATCAAAAAATCCGGGCGTCGCTTGGAAATTACGCTGTACGATGTTCCATCTGATTTTTTGTCAGAAGTCATTGATTTTCCAGCCGGACAGTTAATCTACTTAAAACTGCCTGCCTGTGAAGAATCTCTGACATTATGCCCATCACTCAAAAAAGGCGGATTCCGGTTCGCAGGGCTGTGCCCCGATGAGCATAATGGATGGTTTTTGCTGTGGTTACGAGGCTACCAATTGGCACCATACCAGTTTCACGACACAGGTACGCAACACCTCTATCAAATGGAATTGGGGGAGTATTAACCACCCCAATAACAAAATGAGCTAAATTTGATTAAAAAAACACTTTACAAATGATATTGAGAACGATTATCATTACTACACTTTCAGTGCACCACCTTCAGGGTTCATGTGAAAGTACGACATTGCTCACATTGCTTCCAGTGTTTACTTTATAAGCCAACTTAATGTTGGCTTTTTTTTTGCCCTTTTACTCTCTTATTTATTATTCAAATATTTTGAATTCTAAGATTAAATTTCCGGCCTTTCATATTTCCCCCCTTCAACTAGACTACAAAAAACTTTGAGGGATTTTGAAAATGATTTATTTACGTCAAGCTTCAGAACGGGGTCATGCCAATCATGGCTGGCTGGATAGCTGGCACACGTTTTCCTTTGCCAACTATTATGATGAAAATTTCATGGGCTTTTCTGTGCTCAGGGTCATTAATGAAGACATCATTGATGCCGGTCAGGGATTCGGTATGCACCCCCACAAGGATATGGAAATATTGACCTATGTGCTATCCGGGACAGTCGAGCATCAGGACAGTATGGGGAATAAAGGGCAAGTGTCTGCGGGAGAATTCCAGATTATGAGTGCAGGAACCGGCATTCGTCATTCTGAATATAACCCAAATCATGATAGCCAGTTGCATCTTTACCAAATCTGGCTCCTTCCGGAAAAAACGAATCTGGCTCCCCGTTATGAACAGCACCGCTTTGATACTGTTGCAGGCCGCCAATTGATCCTTTCTCCCGATGCCCATGCCGGCTCCCTGAAAGTTTTTCAGGACATGACATTGTGGCGCTGGGCATTAAAAAATGGCGAAAAAAGTGAATATGCAGTAGATAAAGCAAGAAAAATCTGGATTCAGATTGTTAGCGGAGAAGTGACAATTAATGGGATACTGGCTACCACCAGCGACGGTATCGCCATTTGGGATGAGTCCCATCTTCAATTGAGCGCAAACCAAGAGAGTGAAGTATTGCTGTTCGACCTTCCACCCCAGTGAATCGCAAATTTGATTTGAAAAAAACCCTATCTGGCCAGATAGGGTTTTCTCATATTTGATTAATCAAAGCGTTATTACAGCTTAGGCCCTGATTTCACCAATGCCGCACCCGCAGCGGTATCGGTGTATTTATCAAAGTTATCGACAAAACGTTGTGCCAAATCTTTTGCTTTAACATCCCATTCGGATTTATCCGCATAAGTGTTGCGGGGGTCCAGAATAGTCGTATCTACACCCGGTAATGTAGTCGGTACAGACAAATCAAAAATCGGCAGTTCGATAGTATCCACGTCTTCAATATCACTATTTAAGATAGCATCAATAATCGCACGGGTATCCTTGATAGAAATGCGTTTTCCAGTGCCGTTCCAGCCCGTATTGACCAGATAAGCTTTCGCACCTGATGCCTGCATGCGCTTAACCAGCACTTCTGCATACTGCGTCGGATGCAGCGACAGGAATGCCGCACCAAAGCACGCAGAGAAGGTTGGTGTTGGCTCTGTTACACCGCGTTCAGTTCCCGCCAGTTTTGCGGTAAAACCAGACAGGAAGTGATATTGGGTCTGTTCTGGTGTCAGGCGAGAAACCGGAGGCAGTACACCGAAAGCATCTGCCGTCAGAAAAATGACTTTAGTAGCGTGTCCTGCTTTTGATACAGGTTTAACAATATTGTCAATGTGGTAGATAGGATAAGAAACGCGGGTATTTTCTGTCTTGGAACCATCATTGAAATCAACCGAACCATCAGCCAGTACAGTGACGTTCTCCAGCAGAGCATCGCGGCGAATGGCGTGATAGATATCCGGTTCAGCTTCTTTGGACAAGTTGATGGTTTTTGCGTAACAACCACCTTCAAAGTTAAATACACCGTCATCATCCCAACCGTGTTCATCATCACCGATAAGCTTGCGCTTAGGATCTGTGGAAAGGGTGGTTTTACCTGTACCGGAAAGGCCGAAGAAAATGGCGACATCCCCTTTCCCGCCTACATTGGCGGAGCAGTGCATGGAAGCGATACCTTTAAGTGGCAGCAGGTAGTTCATCATTGAGAACATCCCTTTTTTCATTTCACCGCCGTACCAGGTACCACCAATCAATTGCATCCGTTCTGTCAGGTTAAAAGCAACAAAGTTTTCTGAATTCAGTCCTTGTTCTTTCCATTGTGGGTTCGTGCACTTAGCACCATTCATCACAATAAAATCAGGCGTGAAGTCAACCAGCTCTTCGTCAGATGGACGAATAAACATATTTTTCACGAAATGTGCCTGCCACGCCACTTCCGTGATAAAACGTACTTTCAGACGCGTATCTGCATTGGCCCCGCAGAAAGCATCCACGACAAACAAACGTTTGCCTGAAAGTTGTTGAGTAACCAAACCTTTAAGATGAGACCAAGTTTCCTGACTGAGCGGTTTATTATCGTTCTTACCTTTACCCTGATCTGCCCACCATACGGTATCACGGGTAACATCATCGCGGACGATGTATTTATCTTTAGGAGAACGTCCGGTGAAAATGCCCGTATCCACTGAGACAGCACCAAGGTTAGTTAGTATGCCACGCTCATATCCTTGTAGTGAGGGTTGGGTTTCTTCAGAAAATAACAGTTCATAACTTGGGTTATAAACAATTTCACCAATATCACGAATACCATAAACCGCAAGTTCCTGCTCAGTAATACCTGTAACGCTCATTTGTTGCTCCTGGTCAGTTATACCTTATCTATACCTGTCGTCTTTCAAGTTGCCGCTTTGTTGGCTGCGCTCACTCACCCCGGTCACATAGTTATCTATGCTCCAGGGGATTAGCTCCTTGCCGTCGCGCTGCATCTTGAAATCCAATGGGTATATCTCTGCGGGGGATAATAAATAATTATGACTAATTAACAGCGATTGCTATCAAAAAATTGAAATTGCATTAATTTTTTTGAGTTTATATGAGACACAGAACACGGAATGAGAAAGGGATTAACAGTAAAAAGGGCGCATGCTACGCCCCTAATAAACAGTTATTCACGCGATTAGTGCAACCGCATCTATTAGTGAAACCAAAAGAATCAGTGCAACTGTTCTTTTTTCACTGTCTTTATTTCACTGATATCTTTCTCATCGAAAATATAATGCGTGCCACAAAACTCACATTCCATATCGATTTTGCCATCTTTATGCAGAATTTCCTGAAGATCAGCATCAGGCAGTGTCACCAACGTATCAGCGCAGCGTTGTTGGGAACAGGAACAACGGAATTCGACCTGCTGAGGCTCATAAAGTGTGACATCTTCTTCATGATAAAGGCGATGCAAAATCTCTTCCGCGTTCAGTGTGAACAGCTCTTCTCCTTTGATGGTTGCAGTAAGTTGCACCAGATGTTCAAGAAGATCTTCACTGCTTTCCTGAGCGTCCGGCAGGATCTGCAATAACATGCCGCCTGCCGCCATTTTCCCATCCTGAATTCCGGTACGGATAAACAGGCGTGTCGGTATCTGCTCAGACTGTTTGAAGTAGGCATCCAGACACTCCGCCAGCGTTTCGCCTTCCAGTGCTACAACGCCCTGATAGCGTTCACCTTCTGTCGGAGTGACAGTGATGACCATGTAGCCATTGCCTATCATGTCATGCAAGCTGCCCGCAGCATTTACTTTGCCATCAATGCGGGCTGTTCCGCGCATCTGCTGCTGGTTATTGCCATTAATCACCGCCAGTTTGACCGGACCATCACCTTGAATTTGTACCGTAATATCCCCGTTGAATTTCAACGTGGCCGTCAACAAGCTGGTTGCGACCAACAATTCACCTAATAGTCGCTGCACAGGTTGTGGAAAGTCATGATTTTCCAACATACGCTGGTACGTCTCACTGACGGAAACCAGTTCTCCCCTAACAGAGTGGCTTTCAAATAAAAAGCGGTGTAATTGGTCATGCT
>NZ_CAWQTY010000200.1:0-119656 GCF_963897815.1 Xenorhabdus sp. Sc-CR9 | reverse complement strand
ACAGGATTTGTCTGGCGGCAAGAGCGCGGTGGTCCCACCTGATCCCATGCCGAACTCAGCAGTGAAACGCCGTTGCGCCGATGGTAGTGTGGGGTCTCCCCATGCGAGAGTAGGGCACTGCCAGACAATTATTTAACAGCCGTTGCCGGCACAAAAGGCAGCGAGGCTAAAGAAATTCGGTGGTGCGGTAGTTCAGTTGGTTAGAATACCGGCCTGTCACGCCGGGGGTCGCGGGTTCGAGTCCCGTCCGCACCGCCACCGTATTTAGGGGCGTAGTTCAATTGGTAGAGCACCGGTCTCCAAAACCGGGTGTTGGGAGTTCGAGTCTCTCCGCCCCTGCCAGTTAACAACTAAGTAATAATTTATATAGCTTTCAGATTAATAGCCCAGCTAATTTTAGCTGGGTTTTTTCTTTTCTATTATTTACCGAGTAATTCTAAGAATTTTGCGTGAATGACCCTTCTGCCCACTCTATCTTCTCTCAAAGCCGCTCTCAGGCAGTTATGGGCGCTTTTTCAACAGGAATTTTTAGTAACTGTTGGATAAGTGCTTGTTGGTCACTGTTTTGCAGCCATACTGCGTATAATGGTCGTTCTATCAGTTCGTTATTAGGTGAAGATACGAGTTTTGGATATTCTTCTTGCCAATGTATAGGCAGGAAGGTTGCTGCATTCACACTATCCAATAACTCTCTGGCAATATGTGCAGATGTGGTTGTGATGATAGGAGGATGATCATTTTTTAAGATCTGTTGTTCCTGATGATGAAAATCTGCACCCCATTCTAATTTGATGTAATTTTCAACACCTTTTTCAAGGCTATGTCGAGTTGTTGATAAAACAAGCTGAATATTACCGATTAACTGACTTTGGAACTCATCCATTTTTGGGGGTTCTGTAGTAATTAAGAGGTCTAATTCACGCGAATGCAATTGCTTGACCAGTGACTGACGTGTAGAAACCAGAGATTCAATCCTCGTTTCTTGATGGAGATGGTAAAACTTATTTAACCAAGATGTCAGATAACCTTCCCAAAGGGACGCTGTAGAGCCGATAGAGAGTTCGGTATGCTGAGCAACGTAATTGATTTCTTTCTTCGCTAACTGCCAAGTATTCATTAGCGATTCTGCATAGGGTACAAGACGTTCTCCGGCCGCAGTTAGGCGGATATTATTGCGATGCCGTGTGAATAAATTGGTACCCAACTGATTTTCTAGTTGACGGATCCGAAAGCTAACAGCGGATTGTGTTAGATAAAGCGATTCAGCTGCCCGACCAAAGTGACGAGTCTTACTGACTTCCAAAAAGGTTTTCAGTAATTCAGTGTCCACATGCATCTCCAATAGTTTTTGTCGTTAAGATTTAAATATTTTGTTTTACAGAATGTCAAGCCTCCCTAATACTCCGCGCCATAATTAGTATGACATTAGAGTTAGGAGTGTGTCAGATGGCTGAAAGCTTCATCACGACTAATCGTTTTTTTGATAATAAAAACTATCCGCGTGGATTTTCCCGTCATGGTGATTTCACCATCAAAGAAGCCCAATTATTAGAACGCTATGGTCATGCGTTTAATGAATTGGATCTTGGTAAACGTGAACCGCAAACAGAAGAAGAAAAACTGTTTGTTGCGGTTTGCCGCGGTGAACGAGCACCAGTAACAATAGAAGAAAAGATATGGACTAAGTATTTGACAAAAATCAGTCGTCCAAAACGTTTTCATACTCTTTCTGGCGGAAAACCGCAAATAGACTCAGCAGAGGACTATACCGATAATGATGATTAATACCATCATTGATATTAATGATCCATCAGGAGGGGCAAAATGCCCCTTTCTTATTTATCCAGCTTGTTTATGTAGCTGAATAAGTAACCTATCCATACTCCGGTAGCTGAGTGCTTCCATAATATCTGGCTTTTCTATTCTTTTTTGTTCTTTTAAGTCTGCAATTGTACGAGAAACTTTGAGTATTCTATGCCAAGCTCGTATGGATAGCCCTAATTTCAATAAAGTATTTTCCAGAAAAACTGCATCTTCCATTTTCAATTTGCAAATATCTTCAGTTTGTTTGCTGTTGAGGGAAGCATTAATATGCCCGCACCGTTCAATTTGTATTTTTCTGGCCATTTGTACACGCTTTTTGACATCATGGCTACTTTCTCCATGTTTTGCTGATGAATGACTTAAAATGCCTGGAGGAAGCAGTGGAACTTCAATAGAAAGATCAAACCGATCTAAAAAAGGACCTGAAAGTTTAGAAAGGTAGCGTAGCACCTGTTGTGGGGTGCTTCGGTTATGCAAACCTTGATGATAGCCTGTTGGGCTTGGGTTCATGGCAGCAATAAGTTGAACCATAGCGGGGAAACAGACTTTTGCCCTTGCTCGGGATATTACTATCTCACCGGACTCTAGTGGCTCACGTAAAGCATCAAGAACACTTCGGTTGAATTCGGGTAATTCGTCCAGAAATAATACCCCATTGTGTGCAAGGGAAATCTCTCCTGGCCTCGGTATTGAACCTCCACCTACTAAAGCTGCCATTGATGAACTATGATGAGGCGCCCTAAATGGGCGTATATGCCATTTTTTTGGATTGACTGAATGTCCGACTAGGCTATTGATTGCAGCAACCTCCAGAGCTTCCTGATGCGTTAATGGGGGTAACAGGCTGCATAAACGGCAGGCAAGCATGGTTTTGCCAGTTCCCGGGGGGCCAAGTAGTAAAAGATTATGACCGCCAGCGGCAGTGATCTCTAAAGCTCGTTTGGCTTGTTCCTGCCCAATAATATCCTGCATATCCAAAATAGATGGTTCAGTCTGTAATTCAATGGATGAAGGTGAGGCTAAGCTGGCATTTTTTTCTTTAAGGAAATGACAGACTTGAAGTAAATGTTCTGCCATCAATGCTTCGTTTTGGGACAAAATAGCCAGTTCAGTGTTATTTTCTGAGGAGAGAATAAGTTGTCTTCCTGCCCCTTTGGCACTCAGTGCCGCAGGGATAGCTCCCATGACTCGCCGTATTTCGCCAGAAAGCGCTAACTCTCCTAAAAATTCGTAATTTTGGAGTTTATCTGTTGCGATTTGCTCTGATGCTGCCAATATCGCGATGGCAATAGGAAGGTCATATCTTCCACCTTCTTTGGGGAGATCTGCGGGTGCCAAATTAACGGTGATCCTTTTGGGTGGATAGGTAAAACCACTGTTAAGAAGTGCACTTCTTACCCTATCTCTGGCTTCTTTCACTGTGGTTTCAGGTAAGCCAACGAGGGTCAGGCCGGGTAATCCATTACTGATATGCGCTTCTATTGTCACGATGGGGGAATCGATACCAATTGTTGCTCTGGTATGAATAATGGCAAGTGTCATGATGCTCTCCTTAGCAAGAAAGCTAATATCATGAATTGATAAAAAATAATAAAAAGTAGCCTTTTGTTATTTTGCGACGAGATTCGTAAATATATCTATTGTTATAGCTATCCTGACAGTTATTTTGTAATTCTATTTAAATAGTAACTGAATGTTATCTATGAATAATGAAATTGAACAAGATCTTTCTGATAAAGCGACATAGTCATATTTTCATGGCATAAGGGGTAAATTATTTTATCAGCTAAACATATAAATTTATCTTCTGTTATCTTCGGGTGTATTTTGTTAATGATGATAACTATTAACAAACAAAATTGGTTTTAATTATGTTTTGTGTGATAACGTTAGTTAATAGACGATTAAATCGTTTTTTATAATTTTACTTATTAATTATTTTATTAAATAGATAGTTACTTGTTATTTCTGAGTGTAAAGCGAGAAAAATTCAGTGGATTTATCTGCTTTCTTATCTATCTAAATGAAAAGTATAAATAAAAATAATTTTGTTGCGAAAAAATAAAAATAATTATTGTCAACAATCATCGAAAGTGATAACTCTTAAATATACGTCAAGCATACGAGTTAAAACGAACAGTATTATGAATACTTTTGTCCTAGTGATTAGCCTAATTATTGAGAGTGTGGTGGTGATTATCCCACCGTGCGGGGCTGCACTTGGACGAAGGAAGGCTTAAACTAGAAAAACAGCCAGATTTCAAAAAACCCCGCACCGAAAGGAGCGGGTTTTTTTTTGGCACTTTGGATAGACACATAAACATAACAAAGCATCACAACAACCAACCACAGGTTAAACATAACGGGAGATGGCAATGAACGGGGCACAGTCGGTTATAGAAGCGTTACGAGAACAGGGGATTAAAAAAGTTTTCGGTTATCCTGGTGGAGCTATCATGCCAGTTTATGATGCGCTGTATGACGGAGGAATTGAGCATATACTATGCCGTCATGAACAAGGGGCTGTTATGGCTGCAATCGGTTATGCAAGAGCAAGTGGTAAGCCGGGGGTCTGTATTGCAACATCAGGGCCCGGCGCGACCAACTTAATCACTGGATTAGCTGATGCTTTGTTGGATTCTGTTCCTGTTGTTGCTATCACTGGTCAGGTGAGTTCTGAATTTATAGGAACGGATGCTTTTCAGGAGATTGATATTTTGGGAATGTCTCTTTCTTGTACAAAACATAGCTTTCTCATTGATTCGCTCGAAAGAATCCCCCAAGTTATGGCTGATGCCTTTACGATTGCCATGAGTGGTCGCCCGGGGCCTGTTCTGGTTGATTTACCGAAAGATATCCAATTAGCTCAAGGTGATTTTCCACCATACCTGGTATCGGAACCCCAAAAATTATCTCTTCCTAAACAAGAGCTTGAACAATCCTATCAACTGCTGGCATCGTCTAGTAAACCCGTTTTGTACGTGGGAGGAGGCGTTGGTATTGCTGGCGCAGTGCCTGAATTGCGTCGTTTTGTTGCGGAAACAGGAATACCCGTTGTTTCCACATTGAAAGGTTTGGGGGCTGCGGATTGTGAACATGATTACTACTTAGGAATGTTGGGAATGCACGGCACCAAAGCCGCCAACTTAGCTGTTCAATCCTGTGATTTATTGATTGCTGTCGGTGCTCGTTTTGATGATCGTGTGACGGGTAAATTGAATACTTTTGCGCCTAATGCCAAAGTTATTCATTTAGATATTGATCCTTCTGAATTCAATAAATTACGTCAGACTCATGTTTCATTATTGGGCGATTTAAAAACCTTGTTACCACATTTACAGCAAACTTTATCGATCCAAAACTGGCAACAAGAAGTAAAACAATTAAAAAGCGAACATGTATGTTGTTACGACTATCAAGGTGAAAAAATTTACGCTCCATTGCTGCTGAAACAAGTTTCTGAGCGTGCGCCATCCAGCACCATAATCACAACCGATGTTGGGCAGCATCAGATGTGGTCTGCTCAGCACATGACATTTAGCCAACCAGAGAATTTCATCACCTCAAGTGGATTGGGCACGATGGGGTTTGGTATTCCAGCCGCAATTGGCGCACAGATGGCTCGTCCGGAAGATATGGTTATCTGCATATCTGGTGACGGCTCTTTTATGATGAATGTTCAGGAGTTAGGCACGATCAAGCGCAAGCAGTTGCCAGTCAAGATGATCTTATTGGATAACCAGCGTCTGGGCATGGTTCGTCAGTGGCAGGAACTATTTTTTGAAGAACGTTATAGCGAAACGATCTTAACGGATAATCCCGATTTTCTGACGTTGGCACGCGCTTTTGATATTCCGGGGCAGCACATTACTGATAAATCACAAGTAGATGATGCCTTGGATGCTTTATTCAGCAGCAGGGGTGCATATTTATTACACGTATCCATTGATGAATTAGAGAATGTCTGGCCGTTGGTTCCACCAGGCGCAAGCAACGCAACCATGCTGGAGAAGTCATTATGATGCAACATCAACTTGCTATTCAGGCGAAATCTTGCCCTGAAATTTTAGAGCGAATTCTGAGAGTTACCCGTCATCGTGGATTTCAGGTATGTGCATTGAATATGGATCGTATAACAGATAGTGATAATGTAAACATTGAACTCACAGTATCCAGCCAGCGTTCTGTCAATTTACTGTTTTCTCAGCTGATGAAATTAGTGGATGTTGCCAGGATCGAGATCAAACACAAAGAATCACAATTAATAAGCGCATAGGGCGCAATGAAAGGAAAACTGAGAATGACAAAGCAAGCTGATTATATTTGGTTCAATGGGGAAATGGTGCCTTGGGCAGATGCGAAAGTTCATGTTATGTCCCACGCCCTGCATTATGGCACTTCAGTGTTTGAAGGAGTTCGTTGCTATGACTCTCACAAGGGACCAGTGGTTTTCCGTCATCGTGAACATATGCAGCGCTTGCATGACTCAGCAAAAATTTACCGTTTCCCTGTGAGCCAGAGTGTTGATGAGTTAATGGAAGCATGTCGTGCGACACTCCGTAAAAATAAATTAGTCAGTGCTTACATTCGCCCATTGGTATTTATTGGTGATGTCGGAATGGGGGTAAATCCTCCCGCAGGCTATAAAACCGATATTATTATTGCGGCTTTCCCTTGGGGAGCATATCTCGGAGAAGAAGCTTTGGATCAGGGCATTGATGCGATGGTTTCTTCATGGAATCGCGTAGCAGCAAATACGATCCCAACAGCTGCAAAAGCGGGGGGTAATTATCTTTCTTCTTTGTTGGTGGGAAGTGAAGCCCGACGTCATGGTTATCAGGAAGGTATTGCACTGGATGTGCATGGTTACATTTCAGAAGGAGCGGGTGAAAACTTATTTGAAGTGAAAGATGGAATTCTATTTACACCTCCATTCACTTCATCTGCCCTGCCTGGGATCACTCGTGATGCCATCATCAAATTGGCGAAAGATCTTGGTTTGGAAGTACGTGAACAGACTCTTTCCCGTGAATCACTCTACTTGGCGGATGAAGTATTCATGACAGGGACAGCAGCGGAGATCACACCGGTTCGTAGTGTTGACGGTATTCAGGTTGGCATTGGCAAATGTGGCCCTATTACCAAAAAAATCCAAAACGCATTTTTTGGCCTGTTTGATGGCACGACAGAAGATAAATGGGGTTGGTTGGATCCAGTTAATCCTTAATAAAAATATAAAATTCCACAGGTGGTCGTTCCCCGCCTGTGCTGATTGCTGAAGTTAATTAGATAAGACAGATATGGGAGTAAAAATAATGCCTAAATACCGTTCTGCCACAACAACACATGGCCGTAATATGGCGGGAGCCCGCGCCTTATGGCGAGCGACAGGTATGACTGATGCTGATTTTGGGAAACCGATCATTGCAGTTGTTAACTCATTCACTCAGTTCGTGCCGGGGCACGTACATCTGCGCGATCTTGGCAAATTGGTGGCAGAAGAGATAGAGGCATCAGGAGGAGTTGCAAAAGAGTTCAATACGATTGCCGTTGATGATGGTATTGCGATGGGGCATGGCGGAATGCTTTATTCACTGCCTTCGCGTGAATTAATCGCTGACTCGGTAGAATATATGGTCAATGCCCACTGTGCTGATGCGATGGTCTGTATTTCTAACTGTGACAAAATTACACCGGGGATGCTGATGGCATCCCTGCGTCTGAACATTCCGGTTATTTTTGTTTCCGGAGGCCCGATGGAAGCGGGTAAAACTCGCCTGTCTGATCAGATCATCAAACTGGATTTAGTTGATGCCATGATTCAGGGAGCCAATCCGAATGTCAGTGATGAACAAAGTGATCAAATTGAGCGTTCGGCTTGCCCGACATGTGGTTCTTGTTCTGGGATGTTTACGGCCAACTCAATGAATTGTCTGACCGAAGCGCTGGGGCTTTCTCAGCCCGGTAATGGTTCATTGCTTGCTACGCACGCGGATCGCAAGACCCTGTTTATCAACGCAGGTAAACGCATTGTTGAACTGACCAAACGTTACTATGAAAAAAATGATGATAGCGCCTTACCACGTAATATTGCGACTAAAGCGGCATTTGAAAATGCGATGATACTGGATATTGCGATGGGCGGCTCAACTAATACCGTTTTACATTTATTGGCAGCAGCTCAGGAAGGAGAAGTCGATTTCACAATGGCAGACATTGATCGTCTGTCTCGTCAGGTGCCTCATTTATGCAAAGTCGCTCCAAGTACCCAAAAATACCATATGGAAGATGTGCATCGTGCTGGTGGTGTGATGGGTATTCTTGGTGAACTGGATCGGGCAGGGCTTTTACACCGCAATGTGAAAAATGTTTTGGGATTGGATTTACTACAAACTTTGTCACAGTACGACATCATGCTAACAGCAGATGAAGGGGTGAAAAGCATGTACTCAGCCGGGCCGGCAGGAATTCGTACAACTCAGGCCTTTTCGCAGAGTTGCCGTTGGTCATCGCTGGATATTGATCGTGAAGAAGGGTGTATTCGTGAATATGCGCATGCTTACAGCCAAGATGGGGGATTGGCGGTTCTGTTTGGCAACATTGCTATGGATGGTTGTATCGTCAAGACTGCGGGTGTGGATGAAGGAAGCCTGACTTTCAGAGGCTTGGCCAAAGTTTATGAGAGTCAGGACGACGCAGTAGACGCAATACTGGGCGGAAAAGTGGTAGCGGGAGATGTAGTTGTCATTCGCTATGAAGGGCCGAAAGGGGGTCCTGGAATGCAGGAAATGCTCTATCCAACGACTTATTTAAAATCGATGGGATTGGGTAAAAGTTGTGCATTGATCACTGATGGCCGTTTTTCAGGAGGAACATCGGGTCTGTCCATTGGTCATGTTTCCCCTGAAGCGGCGAATGGTGGTCTGATCGGGCTGATTCAGGATGGTGATATCATCAATATTGATATCCCAAATCGTAGAATTCAGTTGGAAGTGAATGACACAGAACTTGCTGCGCGTACACAGGCCGAATTATCTCGCGGAGATAAGGCATGGACACCGAATTCCCGTGAACGTCAGGTTTCTTTTGCACTACGCGCCTATGCTTCATTGGCGACCAGTGCTGACAAAGGCGCAGTGCGCGATAAAACCAAGCTGGGGAATTGATTGTGGCGGTTTATCCTCTTAATACAGAACCAAAAGGGGCGGAATATCTCAAAGCCGCATTGAGTGCACCCGTTTATGATGTTGCTCAAGTTACCCCGTTGCAGGAAATGAAAAAAATCTCGGCCCGTTTAGATAATACAATTTTAGTCAAACGGGAAGACCGTCAGGTAGTGCATAGTTTCAAATTGCGTGGTGCATACGCAATGATTGTGGGTTTGACGGAAACTCAAAAATCCAAAGGTGTCATTACGGCTTCTGCCGGCAATCATGCGCAAGGTGTTGCGTTATCAGCCAGTAAGGTTGGTATGAAAGCCATCATTGTAATGCCAATAGCTACAGCGGATATTAAAGTCGATGCCGTGCGTAGCTTTGGCGGAGAAGTGTTGTTACACGGTGCGAATTTTGATGAAGCGAAAGCGAAAGCAATCGAGATGGCAAAAGAGCACGGTTACACTTTTGTACCCCCTTTTGATCATCCTGCCGTGATTGCGGGTCAGGCAACATTGGCGATGGAATTATTACAGCAGGATGTCCACCTTGATCGCATTTTTGTGCCGGTGGGTGGTGGTGGATTAATTGCGGGTGTCGCTGTTCTCATCAAACAACTTGTACCAGAAATGAAGGTTATCGGTGTGGAAGCCGAGGATTCTGCCTGTTTGAAAGCAGCATTGGAAGCGGGGCATCCAGTTGATTTACCCAGAGTTGGGCTATTTGCGGAGGGCGTGGCAGTTAAACGCATTGGCGACGAAACATTCCGTTTATGCCAGCAATATGTTGATGATGTTATTACGGTGGATAGTGATGCGATTTGTGCTGCCATGAAAGATATCTTTGAAGATGTCAGAGCGATTGCGGAACCTTCGGGTGCATTGGCATTGGCGGGCCTGAAAAAATATGTCCAACAACATCAGATTCAGGGAGAAAGACTGGCACATATTCTTTCTGGCGCTAATGTGAATTTTCATGGCTTGCGTTATGTTTCTGAACGCAGTGAACTGGGAGAACAGCGCGAAGCCTTACTGGCAGTCACTATTCCTGAACAAAAGGGCAGTTTCCTGCATTTCTGCCAGATATTGGGTCCTCGTGTTGTGACCGAATTCAGTTATCGCTATTCGGATGTCACGGATCTGAACAAGGCCTGTATTTTTGTGGGTATCCGATTAAGTCGCGGGAATGCTGAGCGTTGTGAAATCATTGAGGCATTAAAAGTATCGGGATATCAGGTGGCTGATTTTACCGATGACGAAATGGCGAAATTACATGTCCGTTACATGATAGGCGGCAGGCCATCAAAGCCATTGCAGGAGCGGTTGTTTAGTTTCGCCTTTCCTGAATCTCCGGGGGCTTTACTGAAATTTTTACAGACTCTGGGCACACATTGGAATATCACTTTATTTCATTATCGTAGTCACGGCACAGATTATGGTCGTGTATTGGCAGCTTTTGAGCTTTCAGAGCCGGAAGTGCGCTTTGAGCGCCATTTGGACATGCTGGGCTATGAATATCATGATGAAACGGATAACCCTTCGTTTAAGTTATTTTTGACTTAAGTCACCAATCGCAAAATAGCTCCTTTGATAAATGGGCTATTTTGCTGATTATCGCGTCGTCAGTATTATTTAACTAACGATTTAGCACAAGAATATCTGGAGAGGTGTTTGATAGTAAACAGTAGACGAAATAATCTGTCATCAAACGGACTGTTTCTGAGTCAAGGTAAGTAATATTTGAATTTTTAATTTGTGTAATAGAAAATGATATAGAGGATGAACTGGATCTACCAGAAAGTTGAAACAGGTTTTATTTTTAGATGTAATCTATGTTTAATATTACTGGCAATAATGAAACCTTTTACTTGTCGAAATTCCCATTCAGTATCAATTTTTAGCTGAGAATAATCAAATGAAACACTTAATTGAATACAAAGATAGCGATGCCATTCTGTTCCCATATTATGAGAAAGCGCTAAATATTGTTTGTGATATTCATAAAACCTGACAGCTTCAAGGTAGCTATTTATTTTGTGTTGCATATAAAGAGAATCTTATTTTCCAATTTACAGTTTCTGAAGTTATAACAGATCCCAAAATGCTTTAACCAAAGGTTCATTCAAGCGCTTGCTTAGTGCACAAACTCCCAATTCAAATGGCTCAACCAACGAAATATTTTCCAGTAATGAGACACGGTTACGTACAGGTTCAGGACTATTTTCGATAACAACCGCAGGTATCAGGGCAATCCCACAGCCCAATGCCACCATAGAAACAATCGCTTCATGGCCGGAAACTGTTGCGTAAATAACAGGATGCAGGATCTTATTCCGGCGAAACCAAAGTTCAATGCGCTTACGTGAAGGCCCATGCTCAGGCAGGATAAACGGAATAGTATTCCAGTCTGGCTGCTCCTGTGTTGCAAGCATTTTCACCGCACAAGGCAGAGAGGGGGCGATTAATACTAATGGTATTTCACCTATTTTGGTAAAGCTGACATTATCAGGTAGTTTCTCTGGCTTTCCTGCAATGCCTAAATCGGCGGTATCGGATTGGATCTTATCAACGGCATCTGCGGCATCTCCTGTTGTCAGTTTAATTTCCACCAAGGGATGCTCTGCCCTGAATTTATCCAACACTTGTGGAAGATGGCTATACGCAGCAGTAACCGAACAGAACAGACGTAATTCCCCCGTCAGTGATGGGCTTTGATGATTTAATGAGTTTTGTAGCTGCTTATATTGCAGGAGCGTTTGTTGGGCAAATTGTTTGAGCTGTTCACCGGCAATAGTGAGTTTGACTGTTCGGTTATCTCGTAGAAAAAGCGGATGTCCCAATAATTCCTCAAGGCGCTGGATTTGGCGTGAAAGCGTGGATGGGCTGACATGCATAGCCTTGGCAGTTCGCCCAAAATGACAACTTTCCGCAAGGTGTAAAAATAGTTTTAACTCACGTAGATCCATCGCTTTTTAGCCTTTTGCCCAGAGATTTTTGCTGTAAGAAGGTCTATTGCATAAACTGCAAGATAGTCTTGTGAATATATCAATTTAAGCAAAGGCTTTCATGTCATATATTGATTTCATACAAATGACCTCACAGACAGGGTCAGGAAAAAATAAAAAATAGTTGCTGCATATAATTAATATGCGAAGCACAAAACTAATATGCGAAGCACAAAACAAATAAGCAAACACACAAATCATATGAAAAATAAATCATATGGAAAAATAAACATCGGAGTCACCATGGCTAATTATTTTGATACGTTGAACTTACGCCAACAATTGGCGCAATTAGGCAAATGTCGTTTTATGGCGCGGGAAGAATTTGCTGACGAGGCGGGATATTTAAAAGGCCAAAAAGTGGTGATCGTCGGTTGTGGTGCGCAAGGGCTGAACCAAGGGCTTAACATGCGTGATTCTGGTTTAGATATTGCCTATGCCCTGCGTAAGGACGCGATTGCAGAAAAACGTGCATCATGGCGCAAAGCAACCGAAAATGGTTTCAAAGTCGGTACTTATGAAGAGTTGATTCCACAGGCCGATCTTGTTATCAACTTGACGCCGGACAAACAGCATTCAGCGGTAGTTCAGGCTGTTCAGCCCTTAATGAAAGAAGGCGCAGCGTTAGGTTATTCCCATGGCTTCAATATTGTCGAAGTGGGCGAGCTGATACGCAAAGATATCACGGTTGTAATGGTTGCTCCTAAATGTCCGGGGACAGAAGTTCGTGAAGAGTATAAGCGTGGATTCGGTGTTCCTACTTTAATTGCCGTGCATCCAGAAAATGATGCCAAAGGTGAAGGAATGGCGATCGCAAAAGCGTGGGCTGCTGCAACAGGTGGTCATCGTGCAGGTGTACTGGAATCTTCTTTCGTAGCGGAAGTGAAATCTGACCTGATGGGTGAGCAGACCATTCTGTGTGGCATGTTACAGGCTGGTTCTTTGTTATGCTATGACCAATTGATTGCTGATGGTGCTGAACCGGGCTATGCAGGGAAGTTAATTCAGTTTGGCTGGGAAACTATCACCGAAGCTTTGAAACAAGGCGGGATTACCCTGATGATGGATCGTCTCTCCAATTTGGCTAAACTGCGTGCTTATGCTCTTTCTGAGCAATTGAAGACGCTCTTGGCTCCGCTGTTCGAAAAACATATGGACGACATTATTTCTGGTAAATTTTCTTCCACAATGATGACTGATTGGGCGAATGACGACAAAAATTTGCTGACTTGGCGTGAAGAAACAGGAAAAACACCATTTGAAAATTATCCTGAGTACAATGGCAACATCGGTGAGCAGGAATACTTTGACCACGGTGTACTGATGATAGCGATGGTCAAGGCTGGCGTGGAACTGGCATTTGAGACGATGGTGGATTCCGGTATTATTGATGAGTCGGCTTATTACGAATCTCTGCATGAATTGCCGCTGATTGCAAATACCATTGCCCGTAAACGCTTATATGAAATGAACGTAGTTATTTCAGATACTGCGGAATATGGTAATTATTTGTTCTCTTACGTTGCCGTTCCATTACTGAAAGAAACATTCATGGCGACGCTGCAAGCCGGGGATTTAGGGAAATCAGTTGCAGATCGTGGTATCGACAATTCCCAGTTACGTGATGTGAATGAAGCGATCCGCAACCATCCGATTGAAGTTATAGGCCGTACTTTACGTGGTTACATGACTGATATGAAACGCATCTCAGTCGGCGGATAATAAGTTATTTATTTTGCCCGGTGAAATAACATCGGGCAGAATATTTCCGACCCTACAAACCAAATCTTGATTTCAATTCATCAATAGCTTGGCGCTGGAACATTTCGAATCTTTCTTTTGGCTGCTGCAATTGAATTGCATTGAGTATAGGATCGTTGACTTCAGTACGAATACCACTTAACTCTTCCATAACGGCTAAACCACAGAAAGGGACATAAGCTTCTGTGTATCCTCCCTCATGAACCATAACCAATTTGCCATGACATAACTCATCTGCTGCCTGTTGTATTTTGTGAGTCATTTCGCGGAAACTGCCACTATGTAGTTGCATTCGAGCCAGAGGATCGTAAGCATTGGCATCATATCCGCAGGCAACAATAATCAATTCAGGTTGGAAACGTTGCAAGGCAGGGAGTACAATCTGCTCCATGGCATAGAGATAACTATTGTGTCCAGCGCCGGCCATCAATGGAATATTGATATTGAAACCTTCTCCCTCACCCGCACCGATATCATCTTCGCCACTGTAACCTTCGGGATAACAGCCATCCTGATGTAGTGAAATAGTCAAAACATCATCACGTTCCCAGAAAATATTCTGAGTTCCGTTACCGTGATGAACATCCCAGTCAATCACAGCAACTTGTCCAACGCCAATTTTTTCCTTTGCGTGCTCAATGGCAAGAGCAATGTTGGCAAGGAAGCAGAAACCCATCGCTCGATCAGGCAGGCAATGGTGACCGGGCGGACGGGAAAGGCTGTAAGCATTATCCAATTCACCATTCAACACGGCTTCTACTGCTGCATAGGTAAGCCCGGCAGATAACTTGGCAATTTCATAGCTGCCTTGTCCCATCGGTGCTTCAGGCCCTAATACTCCTCCGCCATTATCACTCATAGACTTAAAACGCTGTAAATACGCTTCGGTATGAACCAGCTTTAATATTGCATCATCAAGAGGCTCAGCACTACGTAAGTATAGAGAACGACTTAAACCGGAAACATCCATTAAGTTTTTCATTCTGCGTTTAGTCTCGGGGGATTCGGCATGTCCAGCACTATTGGGTGGTTGTACCCACCTACTAACGGGAAAAGTGACGACATGTTGTAATGCAGAATTGTGCCAGAAACAAAGTTCATCAAAGAAAAAGCCTGTCTTACGTTGCATTTATATCCTCCTTATTACTGATTTAAATAGGCTATTCAGAATAGTGATACACACAAATTATGAGGTTCCCTTATTTCTCGCAGCGCGAGGAGTAAGGAAGTGATCTACAATTTTGAATTGCTACTTAACATTAATAAGAATTGTTATAACACTAATGAACTTAAGCAAATGTTATGTATTTCAATTAATAGAAAAAACTGTTTTATTCTGGCGGCTGCATAAAATTTTGCTAAAGAGATAGGCATTTATTTAAGAATTAAGCGTATTTTGGGAAATTATATTTTCCCTTCTTTTTATTAATCCATTAAAAAATAAAAGGCAATTGTAGTAGATATTTAAATTCCCAAAATAGTATAAATGGGTTTTCATCATAGTGATATACTCAAGTTATGAGGATTTCTTATTCCCTCGCGTGGCGAGGAGTAGAAAATGATCTGAAATTTTGGAAGGCTATTTATATTTCCACTTCGATTTATTTTGTCTTGTAATAATTCACTTACGCAAAGAAAACCGCCTCTTAGTCCTGCTTTCTGCTACAATTTCGTTCCCTGAACTTTCATCCTGATATAATTTTCGAAACGATATGCGATTAAATCCAAGCCAACAACAAGCAGTTGAATTTGTTACGGGGCCTTGTCTGGTTCTGGCGGGGGCAGGTTCTGGCAAGACCCGGGTGATTACCAATAAAATTGCCCATTTAATCCGCAATTGCGGTTATTTGCCTCGCCATATTGCAGCGGTCACCTTTACCAATAAGGCGGCCCGCGAGATGAAAGAGCGTGTAGCGCAAACCTTAGGCCGCAAGGAAACGCGAGGGTTGATGATCTCAACTTTCCACACCTTGGGCTTGGAGATCATCAGGCGTGAATATAAGACGCTGGGTATGAAGAGCAATTTTTCGTTGTTCGATGATCACGATCAGATGGTTTTACTGAAAGATCTCACGGCAGATCTGTTGGAAGAAGATAAAGATCTATTGCAAAAGCTTATTTCCAGTATTTCTAACTGGAAGAATGAATTAATGTCACCAGAGCAGGTGATCAGGATGGTTCGTACGGCGCAGGAGCACCAATTTGCAGAGTGTTACCGCCGTTATGATTTACATCTGAACAGCTGTAACGTTCTTGATTTTGATGATCTGATTACTAAACCTACTCTGTTGTTAATGTGTGATGAAGAAGTCAGGGAGCGCTGGCAGAATAAAATTCGTTACCTGCTGGTGGATGAGTATCAGGATACGAATACCAGCCAATACCAATTGGTGAAATTGCTGGTGGATAATCGTGCTCGTTTTACCGTGGTCGGCGATGATGATCAGTCCATATATTCATGGCGTGGTGCCCGCCCACAAAACTTGATCCTGCTGAAAGAAGACTTCCCGCAGTTGAATGTGATCAAACTGGAGCAGAATTATCGTTCATCAGGGCGGATATTGAAATCAGCTAATATCCTGATAGCCAATAATCCCCATGTATTTGAGAAAAAACTCTTTTCAGAATTGGGCTATGGTGATCCTCTCCGAGTGATTGAAGCCAACAATGAAGATCATGAAGCTGAGCGGGTAGTGGGAGAACTGATCGCCCATCACTTTATCAATAAAACAGAATATAAAGATTACGCCATTCTTTATCGTGGCAATCATCAGTCCCGTATCTTCGAAAAAATGTTGATGCAAAACCGGATCCCTTACCGCATTTCGGGAGGGGCATCGTTTTTTTCTCGGCCTGAGATCAAGGACTTACTCTCGTATCTGCGTGTTTTGATTAATCCAGAGGATGACAGCGCGTTTTTACGTATCGTCAATACACCCCGGCGAGAAATCGGGGCGGTGACAATCCAGAAGTTAGGTGTGTGGGCGAATCAACGTAATAAGAGTTTATATCAAGCCAGTTTTGATTTTGGCCTGGAGCAGTATCTGACAGGACGTGGTTTGGCTGCATTGCAGCACTTCACTCACTGGATGGATGAAATATCCCGACAGGCGGAGCGTGAACCGTTATTGGCTGTAAGGGACTTACTGCGTGGTATGGATTACGAAAGCTGGTTATATGAAACTTCCCCCAGCCCGAAAGCAGCTGAAATGAGAATGAAAAATGTCAATCAGCTCTTCACTTGGATGAGCGAAATGCTTGAGGGAAATGATTTGAATGAATCAATGAGCCTTTCTCAGGTAGTGGCGCGCTTTACTCTGCGGGATATGCTGGAGCGTGGGGAAGAAGACGAAGAGCTGGATCAGGTTCAGCTGATGACGTTGCATGCTTCTAAGGGGCTGGAATTCCCTTACGTTTTTCTGGTTGGCATGGAAGAGGGATTGTTACCACATCAGAGCAGTATTGATGAAGATAACATTGAGGAAGAGCGCCGTTTGGCTTATGTCGGCATTACTCGTGCGCAGAGAGAACTATTTTTTACTCTGAGCAAAGAGCGTCGTCAGTATGGTGAATTGATCCGCCCTGAACCAAGCCGATTTTTGCTCGAGCTACCACAAGATGATCTGGATTGGCCACAAGGTAAACGCGTGGTTAGTGCGGAAGAGCGAATGAAACAGGGGCAGTCGCGTCTTGCAGATATTAAATCACGTTTAGGGCTTGGTCAGAAAAACGTGGGTAAGTAAGTATCTGTCCCATGAGTTATTCTGTATTCGTAATGAATACAGAATAACTAAAGTAAAAGCTTAACTTAAATAGCGATTGTTTTGTTCTTCAAGGAACAAAGACCACTGAACATAACTCTGCCATTTTATTTCTTGCTGTAATGCTTCAGCCCTGAGAGGGTGCTGCATCTGCCATTGATAAGGCAAGGTGATAATGAGAGTTTCATTTTCTACATGTAACCGCAAGGCAGGTAAAGCGTCATCGCATCGGCGGCTGGCGAAAATAATTGCTAGGCGCAATAAACGACATAGACGTTGTGCTTGTAGCAGTGGCAGAGCATTTTGCTGACTGAGTGATGCTAAATCGATAGGGCCGCTTTGATTCCTCAACAGAGCCGCCAACAGCCGTTTTTGGGCGGGGGTATAACCGGGCAGATCTAAGTGGCTGATCAGGTAAGCTGAGTGTGCTGTTCCCTGACGAAAATCAATGCATAAACCTATTTCATGGAGCAAACATGCACTGCTCAATAATTCTCGGCAGCGTTCGTCCAAATTCCAAGGTTTGGCGATCTGTTGGCAAAAATATTCAGTCAGTTGTTTGACTCTCTGTGCCTGCTCAGTATCCGATTGAAAACGTTGTTGAATATTATGCAAGGTTCTTGCGCGAATATCTTGTCCAACCGGTAAATTCAGCATCCCGTATACCAGCCCTTCACGCAGTGCTCCACCGGCCAGTATCATGTTTTCGATATTCAATGCTTGAAAAATAGCGATTAAGATTGCTAATCCGCTTGGAAAAACCAATGCCCGTTCAAGTGTCAGTCCATCTATTTCAAGCTCTTCAAGCTTGCTGCATTCAATGGCCCAGTGTTTGAATTGTTGGAGTTTCGGCAGGGTAATCAACTCATCCATGCCCTGAGCAATCATAATTTCCTGCAAGGTCTGTACGGTGCCGGAAGCACCTACACATATTTTCCAGCCTTGTTCAAACAGAACAGGGATAACCGGACTGAGAATATTATGGGCGGCAGATTCTGCTTTGGCAAAATTCTCTTCTGTCAGGCTGCGGTCATTGAAATAGCGTTCCAGCCAAGTAACACAGCCCATTTCAAGGCTGAATAGCTGTGTGGCTTCGGCACCTGTACCTGTTACCAATTCTGTACTGCCCCCACCAATATCTACGACAAGCCGCTTTTCAGATCCGCCAGTAGTATGGGCTACACCTTGATAAATCAGCAGAGCCTCTTCTTCACCGCTGATAATATTAACGGAAATACCCAATATTTCTGAAGCCTTCCCGATAAACTCATCGGAATTTACTGCAAGTCGCAAAGTTGCTGTTGCAACAACACGGATATGTGTGGCAGGAATATCCTGCAAGTATTCGGAAAAGAGTCGAAGACATTGCCATCCGCGCTCCATAGCCTGCTGTGATAAATGGTTGTTCTTATCTAACCCTGTGGCCAGCCTGACCTTGCGCTTGATACGGTTGACCACTTGAACTCTGCCGGATATTTCACGGACAACCAGCATATGGAAACTGTTTGAGCCTAAATCGATAGCAGCATAGAGCGAAGAAGAACCCAGCATAGTATTTATTCCGACATGTGTTATTTCAGCGCCATATTGTATTAACTCGGGCGTTGACGGTTGCGTGTTGGATTTCCACGGCGCGGCATATTAGAGCGGCGTGGGTGTCCCCCTGAGCGTGCGCGGTTACGGCGCTTAGGAACTGGCAGATCTTGTAATAACGCATCACTATTATATTTGCTGACCGGTATTTGGTGCTGGATATACTCTTCAATGGCCGGCAAGTTCAATACATACTCTTCACATGCCAGACTGATAGAATGCCCACTTTCTCCGGCGCGCCCTGTCCGGCCAATACGGTGAACATAATCTTCACAGTCATCCGGCAGATCATAGTTAAATACATGTGTCACCGACGGAATATGCAGTCCACGGGCGGCAACGTCGGTAGCTACCAGAATATCCAGATTACCCAGACTGAATTCCTCGAGAATACGCAGGCGCTTTTTCTGGGCGACATCACCTGTCAGAAGACCGACACGATGACCATCAGCAGCCAGATGGGCCCAAATATCTTCACAGCGGTGTTTGGTATTGGCAAAAATAATGCAGCGATCAGGCCACTCTTCTTCCAGCAACGTCTGTAACAGACGCATTTTTTCTTCATTGGAAGGGTAAAATAGCTCTTCTTGAATACGGTGCCCTGTTTTTTGCAGGGGTTCTACTTCCACATATTCAGGATTATTCATCTGTTCAAAGGCCAGTTCACGCACCCGATAAGACAGCGTTGCAGAAAAGAGCAGATTCATTCTTTCCGTAGCTGCCGGAATACGGCGGAACAGCCAGCGAATATCTTTGATAAAACCCAAATCGTACATGCGATCTGCTTCATCGAGCACGATGACTTGAATCGCACCAAGGTGAATATGACCTTGTTTTGTATAATCGATCAAACGACCTGTTGTGCCAATGACGATATCGACGCCAGATTCCAGCACCTTAAGCTGTTTATCATAGCCGTCGCCGCCGTAGGCAAGACCCATTTTTAATCCAGTAACTTCTGACAGTTCTTCTGCGTCAGAGTATATCTGGACAGCTAATTCGCGGGTAGGTGCCATAATCAGCGCTCTTGGCTGATTGATTTTATGTTCTTTCCCCGCAGGGTGAGTCAATAAGTAATGAAAAGTAGACGCTAAAAATGCCAGCGTCTTGCCTGTTCCGGTTTGTGCTTGTCCCGCAACATCTCGGCCTTCGACAGTAAAAGGCAATGTTAGCGCCTGTATTGGCGTGCAGTTGGAAAACCCTTTTTTATCAAGAGCTACCAAGATCTTGGGGTGCAATGCGAAGTCGGAAAACTTCTTTTCTGTCAAATGTGTTTTGCTCATAGTGTGGTAAGAATATCAGTTAACTATTGCTTTAAGAAAGTGTATCCGCTGAAATAAAGACACCCTAGTGTTGGTTAAGGTACACTTACACTGTAAAAGATTTTACTTTTGGAGCAAAAAATGAATGAAAAAATTGTGAACGATGAAGTTGTGAATGCAGGTATCGTTCATTTGGCTGACAGTGATTTCAACGAAGATAAACTGAATGTAAAAGGTCCTGTCCTCGTTGAATTCTGGGCTGAATGGTGTGGCCCTTGTAAAATGATTGCTCCTATTTTGGATGAAATCTCCTCAGATTATGCTGGTAAACTGAAAGTTGCCAAGCTAAATGTCGATGACCACACTGAAACAGCACCAAAATTCGGTATTCGCGGTATCCCAACAATGATTCTGTTTAAAGATGGTGAGAAGGTTGCGGTAAAAGTGGGCGCACTGTCAAAAACTCAACTGAAAGAGTTTTTGGAACCACACCTTTAATTTAGAGTCAGGTCACAGTAATTACGGGCGTTTAGCATATAGGATGATTTATCTTATTGACCGCTAGACGTCCGCTACGAAGCATGGTAAGTTAGCTATTACATGCTCGTATAAAACATTTCATGAGTGAATTCTTTATTTGATATAAAGGTTTATTGGTGTAAAGAGTTGACATTATGCATGTTGCATACTAAAAAACCTGTAGTATCTGATAAATCTGTTATTTCTGGATCACCTGAAGTATCTGATAGCATATCGCATTTGGTAAATTCGCTGAGTCTATATACAGGATATTTAGTATATGGCTTGGTTCGCTGATAGCGTTCTGATACTGAACATCTCTAAGCAGGATGTTTTTGTAGTTATAATTTTTATAGTTATAAACAGTGCTCATACCAAGATAATGCTTATGCTGAGATAGTTCTTATATTGAAACTAACCACGTTTAGTTATTATCTCAGTCGTGTTTTGACAGTTTGTCAGTCTTATTTTGCAATCAATCTGAGTACTTCAAGCTACTGCCTTGTAATATAAATATGTTAGAAGGTTTTATTCGTTTCTGGTACAAATAAACAGGCACCGATAACGTTGCCATACCATTCACGTTCAGAGTTCGAGATATACCCCGAGTTAAAGAACCCACCATTATGAATCTTACCGAATTAAAGAATACGCCAGTATCTGAGTTGATTACTCTTGGCGAAAATATGGGGCTGGAAAATCTGGCTCGTATGCGTAAGCAAGACATCATTTTCTCTATTCTCAAACAGCACGCAAAAAGTGGAGAGGATATTTTCGGAGATGGTGTGCTGGAGATATTACAGGATGGATTTGGTTTCCTCCGCTCCGCAGACAGTTCTTACCTTGCAGGTCCCGATGATATCTACGTTTCCCCTAGTCAAATCCGCCGTTTCAACCTCCGTACCGGTGATACCATTTCAGGGAAAATCCGCCCACCCAAAGAAGGTGAACGCTATTTTGCCCTGCTGAAAGTTAATGAAGTTAACTTTGACAAACCTGAAAATGCCCGCAGTAAAATCCTGTTTGAAAACCTGACTCCACTTCATGCCAATAACCGCCTGCGCATGGAACGTGGTAATGGTTCTACTGAGGATCTGACCGCTCGTGTGCTGGATTTGGCTGCTCCGATTGGTCGCGGTCAACGTGGTTTGATCGTTGCCCCACCAAAAGCGGGTAAAACCATGCTGCTGCAAAATATTGCAGCTAACATTGCCCATAACTACCCAGACTGTGTTCTGATGGTACTGCTGATTGATGAGCGTCCAGAAGAAGTGACCGAAATGCAGCGTCTGGTAAAAGGCGAAGTCATTGCTTCAACTTTTGATGAACCAGCTTCTCGTCACGTTCAAGTGGCTGAAATGGTGATCGAAAAAGCGAAACGTCTGGTTGAGCATAAAAAAGATGTCATTATCCTGCTGGATTCCATTACCCGTCTGGCTCGTGCATATAACACTGTCGTTCCTGCATCCGGTAAGGTATTGACTGGTGGTGTGGATGCGAATGCCCTGCATCGTCCAAAGCGTTTCTTTGGTGCTGCACGTAATGTTGAAGAAGGCGGTAGCCTGACCATTATCGCCACTGCGCTGGTTGATACTGGTTCCAAAATGGATGAGGTCATCTACGAAGAATTTAAAGGTACAGGTAACATGGAATTACACCTGTCCCGTAAAATCGCTGAAAAACGTGTTTTCCCTGCTATTGATTATAATCGTTCTGGAACACGTAAAGAAGAGCTGCTCACTACACAGGATGAGCTACAGAAAATGTGGATCCTACGTAAAATTATTCACCCAATGGGTGAAATCGATGCGATGGAATTCCTTATCAACAAACTGGCTATGACCAAAACAAACGAAGAATTCTTCGACTTTATGAAACGTTCATAGTTCCTTGAATGAATTAACTGTTTTGTGAATAAATTGATAGCCCTGTAAGGGAATTCATAACACAGCAAAATTAGCTACTTTGTTAAAACGCCACGTTTTTGTGGCGTTTTTTTTATCTGAAGCTACTCTATTCGCCTGAAATGGTACATATTTTGCATGCTTTTCTCGTGATTAAAAGCGTGTTTTATAAACAAACGTTTTATAATTATTCCATAAATAATTATTGGACACGCCCACAGTTAGCATGACCTACTTTATTAATTTTTATAAGTCAGGGTGCCTTGTTTTGTTAACAGGGAACTTATGGATTTGGTGTCAAATGGGACATCCATAAGTCAATGAACAATAGATGTTCCATCATTATTTTTACAGAGAGTTGTTATTGTGAATATCCCTAGCATGAGTATCGAAATTTTCTGCGTATTTATATTCTCATTCTTGTTTTTGTTTGTAGCTCGGAAGGTAGCAAAAAATGTCGGTTTAGTTGATAAGCCGAACTATCGTAAGCGTCACAATGGATTAGTGCCTTTAGTGGGTGGAATATCTGTGTTTTTTGGGTGTTGTTTCGCATTTGTTATAACTAAAGAGTTTATACCTCATAAGTGGTTATATTTGTCTTGTGCCGGAATATTGGTTTTTATCGGAGCATTAGATGACCGTTTTGATATCAGTGTGAAGATTCGGGCAACCATGCAGGCACTGATTGGTATCAGTATGATGTATTTTGCAGGCCTTAAGCTTGAAAGCTTAGGTAATGCTTTCGGTCCATGGGAAATGACACTGGGACCATTCAGCTATGTTGTGACTTTATTCGCTGTCTGGGCCGCTATTAATGCTTTCAACATGGTGGATGGCATTGATGGCCTGTTGGGTGGATTATCCTGTGTTTCTTTCGGTGCGCTAGGCGTTTTGTTGTACGAAAATGGTAATACGGGACTCGCATTTTGGTGTTTCACGTTTATTGCAGGAATTTTACCTTACATTTTTTTCAACCTTGGGTTACTCGGAAAGCGTTTCAAAGTATTTATGGGAGATGCAGGGAGTACCCTAATTGGCTTTACCATTATCTGGTTACTGACGGAAGCGACTCAAGGAGAGAACCGTTCTATTAGCCCTGTGACAGCATTATGGATCATTGCCATCCCATTAATGGATATGGTTGCCATTATGTATCGTCGGTTGCGCAAGGGGATGAGTCCGTTTTCTCCTGATCGCCAGCACATTCATCATTTGATTATGCGTGCTGGTTTCACCTCTCGTCAGGCATTTGTCTTGATTACTTTGGTGGCAGGTTTGTTGGCATCTGTTGGAATTATTGGAGAACGATTAAGTTTTGTCCCTGAATGGGTGATGTTGGCATTATTCTTGCTTGCATTTGTGCTGTATGGTTACTGTATCAAGCGAGCATGGCGGGTAGCCCGTTTTATCAAACGGTGCAAACGTCGCATGCGTCGGGAAGCAAGTCATCATTAATGTATTGACTTATCAAAGAGGTTTTGTGCAGTGATAAACTCAGAAACGAAATCTAAACAGGATCAACCTGCTATAGAGTATGAATTGGATATTCGTACGTTGTGTCATACTCTATGGCTTGGAAAGATATGGATTATTGCACTGGCAATGATTTTCGCTGCCGTCGCTCTGGCTGCATCATATCTGATGCAGCAAAAGTGGAGCGCAACCGCTATTGTGGACTTACCGACAACCAATAATTTGGGTAGTTATTATTCGCAACAACAATTTTTGCGTAATCTGGATACTCACATCAATGCCTCGCCAGAGGCACAATTGCCGACTATTCCGGATGGTGCATATAAAGAATTTATGACACAGGTGGCAGCGTATGACACTCATCGTGAATTTTGGCTTCATTCTGATTATTACAAACAGCGCAAAGAAGGGAGAGCCAAAGCTGATGCTGTACTGCTGGATGAATTGATCAATCATATTCATATCATGCACAGTGACGGCAAAAATGCGCAGAATGACAGTATTAAATTGACAGCGGAAACGGCTGCTGATGCTAATCAGCTTCTACGCAAATATATTGCATTTGCTAATCAGCGGGCGAACGAACACCTGAATAATGAAATAAAAGGTGCATGGGCGACGCGTACCCAATCGATGAAAGCATTGGTCAAACGTCAGGAGATGGTGGCCAAGGCAATGTATACACGCAAATTGAATGTGTTGCAGCAATCACTGAAAGTGGCAGAGAAGCAAGGTATCCACCGTAACCAAACAGACATTCCTATCGAAGAATTGTCAGAATCCAAAATGTTTATGTTGGGTACATCATTGTTACAGTCTCAGATTGAAACGTTGGAAGCTACCGGTGCCAACTACAGCATTGATTATGATCAGAATATAGCGATGCTGGCGACATTGAATGTCGGCCCAACCCTGCAAGACTCTTTCCAAACTTACCGCTATCTCAGAACCCCTGAGGAACCCGTTAGCCGGGATAGTCCCCGCCGTGTTTTCATGATGGTTATGTGGGGCGCTGTTGGCATGTTGTTTGGTGCAGGCTTTGCTTTGGTAAGGCGTCAGCGTTCCATCAGTTCAAATAAATAGCCGCATTTAAATAACTCATAGGTTTTATTTAAGGTAATAGGAAAATAATGACTGTTTCCGGCAGTCTGCATTCTGTCTGCGGATTGATCGGAAGCAGAGATGGAAATGGCAATGGTAATTAACCATGCTTTTTCTTGGAGTTATCTACAATGATTGACAAAATGAGAGAGCCACTGTGAAAGTGTTGACTGTGTTTGGTACTCGGCCGGAAGCCATTAAAATGGCGCCGTTGGTACACGCATTGTCTAGGGATGCTGCCTTTGATGCAAAAGTGTGTGTTACTGCTCAGCATAGAGAGATGCTGGATCAGGTTTTGCATTTGTTTGGGATAACGCCCGATTTTGATCTCAATATCATGCAAAAAGGGCAGGATCTTACGGATATTACATGCCGAATCTTGCAAGGTATAAAGCCTGTACTGGAAGAATTCAAACCAGATGTAGTCTTGGTACATGGTGATACCACGACGACCATGGCAACCAGTCTGGCTGCGTTCTATCAGCATATTCCGGTCGGTCATGTTGAGGCAGGGTTGAGAACGGGAGATTTGTATTCCCCGTGGCCGGAAGAAGCGAACCGCAAGATCGCCGGACACTTGGCAATGTACCATTTTGCCCCGACGGAGAATTCTCGGAATAATCTTTTAAAAGAGTTCATTGCAGAAAACCGAATTTTTGTTACGGGCAATACAGTGATTGATGCTCTGCTCTTGGTACGTGACCGTATCATAAATGATAAAACGATGTATGGTCAGCTTGCGGGACTTTACCCTTTCATTGACCCGAATAAAAAGATCATTTTGGTGACAGGCCACCGTCGTGAGAGCTTTGGTAAGGGGTTTGAGCGGATTTGCGAAGCATTGGCGCAGATTGCCAGAGCACATCCTGATGTTCAGGTTGTGTATCCTGTTCATTTGAACCCGAATGTGAGTGAACCCGTTAAGCGTATTCTGCATGACATTGATAACGTTATTTTGATCAAACCGCAGGATTACCTGCCATTCGTCTATCTGATGAACCATGCTTACATAATCTTGACGGATTCAGGAGGAATTCAGGAAGAAGCTCCTTCTTTGGGAAAACCTGTTCTGGTTATGCGTAATACCACTGAACGACCGGAAGCAGTAGATGCGGGTATTGTGCGATTGGTTGGAACAGAAACCCAGACTATCGTTGCAGAAGTGACTCGTCTATTAAGGGATGACATCGCCTATCAACAAATGAGCCATGCCCATAACCCTTATGGTGATGGCCAGGCTTGCCAGCGAATTCTTGAAGCATTGAAGAAAAATCAGGTGACATTATGAGTTTTGGAATAATTTCTGTGATCGGCCTTGGTTATATTGGCTTGCCCACTGCCGCGGCATTTGCCTCTTGCCAAAAGAGTGTCATCGGTGTTGATGTCAATCAACATGCTGTAGAGACGATTAACCGTGGCGCGATTCATATTGTTGAACCTGATTTAGATAAAGTTGTAAAGGTTGCGGTCGAGGGAGGCTACCTGAGAGCCGTGACTGCACCACAAGCTGCGGATGCTTTCTTGATTGCTGTACCTACTCCCTTCAAAGGAGAGCATGAACCGGATATGGCTTATGTGCGTTCTGCTGCTGAATCAATAGCGCCAGTCTTGAAGAAAGGCGATTTGATTATTCTGGAATCGACTTCGCCGGTTGGAGCGACAGAACAAATGGCTGAATGGTTGGCTGCGGCACGTCCTGATCTCTCATTTCCTCAACTGGCAGGCGAGAACTCAGATATTGATATCGCTTATTGCCCTGAGCGTGTTTTGCCGGGTCAAGTGATGGTGGAATTGATCAAAAATGATCGGGTGGTGGGAGGTATGACTGACAAATCATCCCGCAGGGCAAGCGAACTGTACAAAATATTCCTTGAAGGCGAATGTGTTATCACCAATGCCAAAACGGCGGAGATGTGCAAGTTGACTGAAAACAGCTTCCGTGATGTCAATATTGCCTTTGCCAACGAACTCTCTTTAATCTGTGCTGAGCAGGGAATCAATGTTTGGGAACTGATCAGCTTGGCAAATCGTCATCCACGTGTAAATATCCTGCAACCCGGCCCAGGAGTAGGAGGGCACTGCATCGCAGTCGATCCGTGGTTTATCGTATCCCAGAATCCTGAACAATCCCGCTTGATTCATACTGCTCGTTTAGTGAATGATAGCAAGCCACGTTGGGTTGTTGATCAAGTAAAGGCCGCAGTAGCTGACTGTCTGACAGAGAGTGGCAAACGGGCGAATGAGGTCAAAATCGCCTGTTTCGGATTGGCCTTTAAACCTAATATTGATGATTTACGTGAAAGCCCTGCGGTTCATATCACTGAAATGGTTGCACAGTGGCATGTGGGGCAAACCGTGGCTGTCGAACCTAATGTGCATGAATTGCCCAATTCGCTGAAAGGTTTAGTGGAACTGTTGGATGTGGGGCAGGCATTGGAAGAAGCCGATGTTTTGCTGATGCTGGTAGATCACAGACAGTTTAAAGCCATTGGTGGTGATGCAATAAAACAAAAATGGGTTGTTGATACAAAAGGAGTTTGGCGTTGAAACGAATTCTTATTACAGGTGGTGCAGGTTTCATCGGCTCCGCAGTTGTTCGCCACATAATCAACGAGACTGAAGACAGTGTCATCGTCGTCGATAGTCTGACTTATGCCGGCAATCTTGAGTCATTGGCTCCGGTTGCCGTCCATCCTCGTTATACATTTGAGCAGGTTGATATCTGCCAGCGTGACGAGTTGGATCGCGTGTTTCAGCAATATCAACCGGATGCCGTCATGCATCTGGCAGCAGAAAGCCATGTTGATCGTTCTATTGATGGCCCTGCGGCTTTCATCGAAACCAATATTATTGGTACTTATACTTTGCTGGAAGCGGCGCGTGCATTTTGGCAGCAGCTGGATCAGGAAAAACAGTTGGCATTCCGTTTCCATCATATCTCAACAGATGAAGTCTATGGTGACTTACACGGCGAAGACGGTTTTTTCACTGAAACTACGCCTTATGCTCCGAGCAGCCCTTATTCTGCCTCAAAGGCTTCCAGTGATCATCTGGTCAGGGCATGGCATCGCACCTATAGTTTACCGACTGTAATCACCAATTGTTCGAATAACTACGGGCCTTATCATTTCCCGGAAAAACTGATCCCATTGGTGATTCTGAATGCGCTGGCAGGTCAGCCGTTGCCGGTTTACGGCAAGGGGGAACAAATCCGTGACTGGTTATATGTGGAAGATCACGCCCGGGCGTTGTATTTGGTCGTAACCAGAGCTGAGTCTGGCGAAACCTATAACATCGGTGGGCATAACGAGCGCAGAAATATCGATGTCGTGGAAACGATTTGTGAATTGCTGGAAGAACTTTGTCCTGAAAAAAGATGGCCTGAAAGACCTGAGGGTATTATGTATTACCGGGATCTGATTACTTATGTAGCAGATCGTCCGGGACATGACATGCGTTATGCCATTGATGCAGCAAAAATTGAGCGCGAACTGGGTTGGACGCCACAGGAAACATTCGAATCCGGTATTCGCAAAACTGTACAATGGTATCTGAAACATGAGAACTGGTGGCGCAGGGTGCAAGATGGTTCTTATGCAGGAGAACGTCTTGGGCTGGGAAATGAATAAGCCCGTCAGGGGGAGAACATGAAAGGAATTATACTGGCGGGAGGCTCTGGCACCCGCTTATACCCAATAACCCGCGGTATTTCAAAACAGCTATTGCCCATTTATGACAAGCCGATGATTTATTATCCGCTGTCAGTTTTAATGCTGTCGGGCATACGCGATATCCTGATTATATCCACACCGGAAGATTTATCTGTTTTTAAACGGCTATTGGGCAACGGTGAGCAATTTGGCATCAATCTCAGCTATGTAGAGCAACCTTCTCCTGATGGCTTAGCACAGGCATTTTTGATTGGTGAAGAATTTATTGGTGATGATGCATGCTGTTTAGTTCTTGGAGATAATATCTTTTTTGGTCAGGCATTTAGTCCGAAACTGCGAAGTGTGGCAGCACGCAAGGCCGGGGCTACTGTCTTCGGTTATCAGGTAATGGATCCTGAGCGGTTTGGTGTCGTGGAATTTGATGAGCAATATCGTGTGCTTTCCATTGAAGAAAAACCGGTGCAGCCTAAATCCAACTGGGCGGTGACCGGACTCTATTTTTACGACAACAAAGTGGTGGATTTTGCTAAACAAGTGAAACCTTCCGCCCGTGGTGAACTGGAAATCACCAGCATTAATCAGATGTATCTGGAATGCGGTGAATTGAACGTCGAATTGTTAGGGCGTGGTTTTGCGTGGTTGGATACCGGCACTCATGACAGCCTGATTGAAGCCAGCACTTTTGTTCAGACGGTCGAAAAACGACAAGGCTTCAAAATTGCCTGTCTGGAAGAGATAGCATGGCGCAATGAGTGGTTGAATTCGGATCAGGTCAAAGCGGCTGCCGTAGACTTATCAAAAACAGGTTACGGCAAATATTTAATGGATTTGCTCAATGTCTATTCACGCTAATCTTGAACCACTGGTTTGGGATAGCCAGTTTTTTGGTTTGTCCACCGCCCGCCTGAATTTATCACCGGAAGCGGCAGTGGTAACAACCCCCCATCTGGATAAATATGCACTGGTGCAGGCAAAGGTGCCTGCCCAGCAGACGGCGATTATTGATGAACTGTCTGTTCTGGGCTTTTCTCTGGTAGAAGGTGAGGCAGATTTACTGTTATCGCTTGATGCCGGGGGATTGGCAGGTACTCAAACCGGACAAAATTCAGCATCAGAACTCATTACTGCAAAACCACAAGATATACCTGCATTGAAAGCGGTTGCGGAGAAGGTATTCAAGGCAAGCCGCTTCCGTGCACCGTGGTATCAAACGGGTGACGGCGGCCGGTTCTATGCGATGTGGGTCGAAAAAGCAGTTTTGGGCACATTTGATCACGAATGCCTGATTATTAATGATGAATACGGTCAAATGATGGGATTTGTCACCTTACGAGATATCGGTAGCCATGAAGCGCGTATTGGCTTACTGGCCGCTGTACCAGGCAATCATCATCAAGGGATTGGGAAAAAATTAATGTCGGCGGCGCAGCAGTGGTGTCATCATCATCAGATTCATCGGCTGAGAGTGGCAACACAAATCAGTAACATCGCTGCCTTGCGTCTTTATACACGTCGTGGTGCCATCATCGAGAGCACTGCATATTGGTTATACAGAGGATGAAATGATTCCATTTAACAAACCACCGGTAGTCGGCACTGAACTGGAATACATGAAACAGGCGATGGCCAGTGGTAAATTGTGTGGTGATGGTGAATTTACCAAACGTTGTGAAACGTGGATGGAACAGCGCTTTGGTTGCCCGAAAGTGTTGCTGACACCTTCTTGTACAGCATCACTGGAAATGGCAGCTATTTTGCTGGATATCCAGCCGGGTGATGAAGTCATCATGCCGAGCTATACCTTTGTTTCGACTTCTAACGCTTTCGTCCTGCGTGGCGCAACCATTGTGTTCGTAGATATCCGCCCTGATACCATGAATATTGATGAAACCCACATTGAAGCAGCCATTACAGAAAAAACCCGAGTTATTGTGCCAGTGCATTATGCGGGCGTAGCCTGTGAAATGGATACCATCATGGCATTGGCGGAAAAATATAACCTGTATGTGGTCGAAGATGCGGCACAAGGCGTCATGTCTACCTATAAAGGCCGCGCTTTGGGTACGATTGGGCATATTGGTTGTTTCAGTTTTCATGAAACTAAAAACTACTCAGCGGGTGGTGAAGGCGGTGCGACGTTAATTAATGATAAATCCTTAATAGAACGAGCTGAAATCATTCGCGAGAAAGGCACCAATCGGAGCCAGTTTTTCCGTGGGCAGGTAGATAAATATACTTGGCGCGATATCGGTTCCAGCTATTTGATGTCTGACCTGCAAGCGGCTTACCTGTGGGGACAGCTGGAAATGGCTGAGAAAATCAACCAACGCCGTCTGGCTTTATGGGATAACTATTATCAGTCACTGAAACCACTGGCAGATGCCGGGCATTTGATTCTGCCAATTGTCCCGGAAGGTTTAGAACATAATGCCCATATGTTCTATATCAAGCTGAAAGGTATCGGAGAACGCAGTGAATTCAGTCGTTACATGAAAGAAAACGGAATCTTGAGTGTCTTCCATTACGTTGCATTACACACTAGCCCGGCGGGTGAGAAATGTGGTCGTTTCCACGGTGAAGATCGTTTCACGACCAGCGAAAGTGACCGTTTAGTTCGTTTGCCGATGTTTTATAACATTACCGACGAAGAGCAGCAGGTTGTAATAAACCGCATCAAGGAATTTTTCGCCTGATATGTCACTTGCTAAAGCTTCTGTCTGGACTGCGGGTTCCACACTGATCAAAATCGGTGTGGGATTGCTGGTCATTAAACTGCTCGCAGTGTCTTTTGGCCCAACAGGTGTGGGGCAAGCAGGCAACTTCCGCCAACTTATTACCGTACTGGGCGTATTGTCTGGCGCAGGGATTTTTAATGGTGTTACCAAATACGTTGCGGAATATCATCAGCAACCAGAAAGGCTTAAATCTGTATTGGGTACATCGTCCTCGATCATTCTGGGTTTTTCGACCCTTCTGGCAGTAATTTTTCTCTTGTTCAGTGATGCCATCAGTGCGGGATTGTTTGGTCACAACCGTTACAAAACGGTTGTGCAGGTGCTCGCATTTATTCAGATGGGGATCGCATACGCCAATTATTTTCTGGCAATCTTGAAAGGTTTCAGAGATGCTCAGGGCAATGCACTTGCCATTATTCTTGGCAGCTTAGTGGGTGTCATTGCTTATAGCCTTTGTTATTGGCTGAGAGGTTATGAAGGGGCATTGGCTGGGTTGGCTTTGGTACCTGCGTTGGTGGTTTTGCCTGCGGGGGTGATGATCCTACATCGTAAGGTTATTGCCTTTTCGGCATTGAAACCCATGTGGGATCGCGCTATTGCGAGCCATTTGGGAAAATTTACCCTGATGGCGCTGCTGACTTCCATGACTCTGCCAGTCGCTTATATCATGATGCGGAACCTGCTGGCGGCACGTTATAGCTGGGAAGAGGTTGGAATTTGGCAGGGGGTGAGTAGTATTTCGGATGCTTATTTACAATTTATTACTGCATCTTTTACTGTCTATCTCTTGCCGACACTCGCTCGTTTGGAAAATAAGCAAGAAATCAGCCGCGAAATTGTGAAAGCGCTGAAATTTGTTTTACCTGCTGTTGCGGTGGCCAGCTTCTCAGTCTGGTTGTTGCGTGACTTTGTTATTTGGCTGTTGTTTTCCGATGAATTTACCGCAATGCGGGATTTATTTGTATGGCAGTCGGTAGGCGATATGTTAAAAGTGGGTGCCTATGTTTTTGGTTATTTGGTGATAGCGAAAGCTGCCCTGCGTTTTTATGTACTGGCTGAAATCAGTCAATTTCTTCTGCTGACGGGGTTCTCCCATTGGTTAATACCGATGAACGGCGCATTGGGGGCGGCTCAGTCATATATGGCAACTTACATTGTTTATTTCATTCTTTGTTGTAGCGTATTTATTATTTATCGCAGGCGAGCATGACAACCCTAATTCACGTTTTGGGATCGGATATCCCGCATCATAATCAAACGTTACTGAATTTTTTTAATGACGTTTTGACCCGAAAAATGAACTTCCCAGTCAAACCGTGTTTTATGGTGGTATCTAAAGACCACACATGGCTATCAAATTATCCTAACTTGGCAATCTCGGTGTATGACAGCAAATCTGCTCTGTCACGGGCAGTGATCGAGACAGCACAAGGAAACAGAACAACCCGTTTCTTTTTCCATGGTCAGTTTAATGCTGCTTTATGGATAGCCCTATTGATGGGTAAAATTAAGCGACATCAATTTTTGTGGCATATATGGGGAGCTGATTTATATGAAGAGTCCCGCCAACTGAAATTCCGTTTGTTCTATTTGTTTCGTCGTTTGGCACAAAAGCGGGTAGGGCATATTTTTGCCACGCGCGGTGATCTTCAGCATTTTTTCCAGCATGTTTCCCGTTATTCTGAGCAGTCAAAACCAGATACGCCATCATCATTACTCTATTTCCCAACTCGCATGGACTCTGCGCTCACGGTAACGGAAAAAATACTCTCTCCTGAAGGGGTCACTATCTTATTAGGAAATTCAGGAGATCAATCCAACCGCCATATTGACGCCTTACATAAGATCCAACGCCAGTTTGGTGATGAGGCGCGGGTCATCATGCCAATGGGCTATCCCGATAATAACCAAGTTTATATCCACCGTGTGGAGCAAGCCGCATTGTCACTGTTTCCAGAACAAAATGTCCGTATCCTGAAAAATCAAATGGCGTTTGGCGAATATTTATCATTATTGCACCAATGCGATTTGGGTTATTTCATTTTCAACCGCCAGCAGGGTATTGGAACACTCTGTTTGTTAATTCAATTTGGTATTCCGTTTGTTTTGAGCCGCCAGAATCCATTCTGGCATGATTTAATGGAACAGCAGGTTCCTGTTCTGTTTGATGGTGATGAACTGAGTAAACCCTGGGTGCAGGAAGCACAGCGTCAGATGCTGTCCCTCGATAAAAAGGCGATAGCTTTTTTTGATCCCAATTTTATTGAGGGGTGGCAAGCTGCCCTATCGGCTGCATCTGGAGAGTATCAATGACCTTGACACAATTCGGTGGGCTATTTGTCGTTTACGTGATCTCGTTGGTCTTTATCCTGACTTTGACGTATCAAGAATTTCGGCGTGTCCGCTTTAACTTTAATATTTTCTTTTCCTTGTTGTATTTGCTGACATTTTATTTTGGCTTCCCGCTGACGAGCATGTTGGTTTTCAAGTTTGATGTACAAGTTGTGCCAGTGGATTCTTTGCTGCAGGCAATGTTAGCGTCAGGCTGCTTTTATGCCATTTACTATGTGGCTTACAAGACCCGTATTTCTTACAAGAAGCGTATAGTTTATAAAACTGGCAGAAATAGTGATATAGAATCAGAAACATCATCAGTATCTGGGTTGCGTAAGCCTCTGTTCACTATGAATCGGGTGGAAACTAATCTGACTTGGCTGTTACTTGCTGGTATTGCTATCGTTACAGTGGGTTCGTTCTTTATGCAGAATGGTTTTTTGCTGTTCAAATTGCAGTCTTACAGCCAGATATTTTCCAGCCAAGTTTCCGGCGTAGCACTCAAGCGATTCTTCTATTTTTTCATCCCTGCCATGTTGGTGGTATTTTTCCTGAAACCGACCAAAATTCGTTGGTTGTGTTTTCTGGTAGGAACGGTGGGGTTTGGGATTCTGACTTATGTGATAGTCGGGGGAACACGGGCTAACATTATTATCGCGTTTGCACTGTTCTTGTTTATTGGCATTGTCCGTGGTTGGATCACGCTGTGGATGTTGCTTGCAGCAGGTGTTATGGGGGTCGTTGGCATGTTCTGGCTGGCCTTGAAACGTTATAGCTTGGACGTGAGTGGCGCAGAAGCCTTTTATACTTTCCTGTACCTCACCCGGGATACTTTTTCGCCGTGGGAAAACTTGGCGCTGTTACTGGACAATTACAACAAAATAGATTTTCAGGGGCTGGCACCGATTGTCCGTGATTTTTATGTCTTTATTCCCAGCTGGGTATGGCCAGAGCGGCCTGGTTTGGTCTGGAATACGGCTAATTACTTTACGTGGGATGTGCTGAATAATCATTCTGGCCTTGCTATTTCACCAACGCTGATTGGCTCGCTTGTAGTTATGGGGGGAGTATTTTTTATCCCTCTGGGGGCGATTGTTGTCGGTTTTATTATCAAATGGTTTGATTGGGTCTATGAAACAGGAAAACAGGAAAGTAATCGCTATAAGGCGGCGATTTTACAAGCCTTCTGTTTTGGTGCAATTTTTAACATGATCGTTCTTGCCCGAGAAGGTGTGGATTCTTTTTTTTCTCGTGCCGTGTTCTTTTGTATTGTCTTTGGCCTCTGTCTGGTTATGGCTAAATTGCTGTATTGGTTATTTGAAAGCGCCGGGCTGATTCGCAAGTTGGTTGTCAGTAATTTGACTACTCCACAAAAAACATCTGTTGTTTTGGATGTAAGGAAGAGAAATGGTGTTGAATAACATTCCTAAATATCGCATTCGTGGCCTCAATATCTGGGGATTTCACAATATGTCGAATTTCCTTGATCATCTTTTTCAGGATGGGCAGGTAAAAACAGGCACATTGGTTGCGATCAATGCAGAAAAAGTCCTCACAGCAGAACAAGATAATGCACTGAATATGTTGCTGGATGAGGCTGAATACCTATATGCAGACGGAATTAGCATTGTCCGTGCTATTCGTCGTAAATACCCTGATGCAGATGTATCTCGTATTGCAGGTGCGGACTTGTGGGAAGCCTTGCTGGAACGGGCGGGTCATGAAGGAACCCCCGTTTTTCTGGTCGGCGGGAAACCGGATATCTTGGCTCAAACTGAAAGCAAATTACGTACTCAGTGGAATGTCAATATTGTGGGTAGTCAGGATGGTTATTTTACGTCAGAGACGCGTGACGCGGTATTTGAACGAATCCATGCCAGTGGTGCAGCAATTATTACTGTGGCCATGGGATCACCTAAACAGGAAATCTTCATGCGTGATTGCCGCAGGATACATCATGATGCTCTGTATATGGGCGTTGGTGGGACGTATGACGTTTTCACCGGACATATCAAACGTGCCCCGAAAGTTTGGCAGAATTTAGGCCTGGAGTGGCTGTATCGTTTGCTTTCACAACCAAGCCGTATCCGCAGGCAGATTAACTTATTAAGATTCCTCGGTTATTATTACGGTGGGAAGCTCTAGTCCAGTAATACTTCTGTTTTAATCCTGCTGCTTCAATGATGTGTTATTCATATGCAGCAGGTTTTCATCTCATTTTTCATTTTTTGTTCGGTCGGCCTCTTTGTATTTGTCAAAACGAAATTTGGCAAAAACGTGAAATAACCACCTTGTTGGCAGATCAAAAAATCACCATGATTGAGTTATTCTTTCCGATCACGATGCCGAATCAAGCAGGCATTGTTCCAATTTTATAATTTTTTATTTCACTGATCGGCAAAACGTGTTTTGATCCCAGCCTTTTTTACAATGATTGATTATCAATGCCTGTATTTTTTCTGTTTGCAAATATAAACATCATAAAAGTGGATAGGGAGTTTTATGAGTGATTCAAAACAGAGCCTGCAAAGGGGACTTGAGGCACGTCATATTGAGTTGATTGCGCTGGGTGGCACCATCGGTGTAGGGCTGTTCATGGGTTCAGCAAGTACTTTGAAATGGGCTGGTCCTTCTGTTTTGCTGGCCTACATTATTGCCGGGCTTTTCGTCTTTTTCATCATGCGTTCAATGGGAGAAATGCTGTTTATTGAACCTGTGACGGGTTCATTTGCTTCGTTTGGACATAAGTATCTCAGCCCGTATTGGGGATGTCTGACCGCATGGGGATACTGGTTTATGTGGGTCTCAGTGGGGATCTCGGAAATCACAGCCATAGGAGTATATGCCGAATTCTGGTTCCCAGAACTGCCTCAGTGGGTTTCTGCGCTGGTGGCGGTAGGGTTAGTTGCCTTAGCTAACTTAGCGGCTGTGCGACTGTATGGTGAATTGGAATTCTGGTTCGCCATGATCAAGGTCACGACGATTATTGTGATGATCCTGATTGGTCTTGGTTTGATTTTTTTCGGTTTGGGTAATGACTGGCAACCTCTTGGTTTGGGTAACTTGACCTCACATGGTGGTTTTTTCTCTGGGGGCTGGAAAGGGTTCTTATTTGCGCTTTGTATTGTTGTCGCCTCTTATCAGGGCGTTGAATTGGTAGGTATTACTGCTGGTGAGGCGAAAAACCCACAGGTGACTATCAAAAAAGCGATCAACAATATCCTATGGCGTATTTTGATTTTCTATGTTGGTGCTATCTTCATTGTTGTGACGCTGTTCCCATGGACAGAAGTGGGTTCGCACGGTAGCCCGTTTGTGATGACTTTTGCTAAAGTTGGTATTGTTTCTGCGGCGGCAGTCATTAACTTTGTTGTTCTGACGGCAGCACTTTCGGGATGTAACAGTGGAATGTACAGTGGTGGCAGGATGTTGTATGCCCTGGCGCAAAACCGTCAATTGCCAGCATCATTGCTGAAATTGTCAAAAAATGGGGTACCGGTGAAATGTGTAGCAATCACTATCGGTTTTTTGATCGCGGGTTCCAGCCTGAATTATATAATCCCAAATCCACAGTCGGTTTTTGTTTACGTTTATAGTGCCAGCGTATTGCCCGGTATGGTGCCATGGTTTGTCATTCTGGTGAGCCAGTTACGTTTCCGTAAGCATCATGAAGAAGCTCTGAAGCAGCATCAGTTTAAATCGATTCTATTTCCTTACGTCAATTATCTGACGTTGATTTTTCTGTGTTGTGTATTGGTAGGAATGGCGATTAATCCAGATACACGTTTCTCACTCATGGTCGGGGGCGCATTTTTGTTGCTTGTATCGTCAGCCTATTGGTTTATGAAATTAATTTGCAGAAAAAATTAAATGAATTTTTAAGGCTGATTATTAACCAGTAAAATCAGTTGCGGTGGAAAATGATGCCTTTATCAGCTAAATGAACAAAGCGTAATCAATCGCATCATTTCTTTAAAAAAGCACTGGACAGTACGACATTAAATCCGTACTATCCTCCACCGCAACGGCGTTAAGCGCCCGTAGCTCAGCTGGATAGAGCGCTGCCCTCCGGAGGCAGAGGTCTCAGGTTCGAATCCTGTCGGGCGCGCCATTTAAAGCGTGCAAGAGCAGTGGCAATGAGTTATCGTGGTAAGATTACGTTGTAAAATAAGTAGTATTTAAAAAGAAGTACTATTTAAAAAGATAGTAGTTATGGTGGCTATAGCTCAGTTGGTAGAGCCCTGGATTGTGATTCCAGTCGTCGCGAGTTCGAGTCTCGTTAGCCACCCCATCTTTTTTATGAAACGCGAGGGTGGCGGAATTGGTAGACGCGCTAGCTTCAGGTGTTAGTGTTCTTACGGACGTGGGGGTTCAAGTCCCCCCCTTCGCACCATAAAAAAGAGATTTAAAAGATATATTTCGGCGAGTAGCGCAGCTTGGTAGCGCAACTGGTTTGGGACCAGTGGGTCGGAGGTTCGAATCCTCTCTCGCCGACCAGATTCTGAGGAAGCCCCGCAATAGCGGGGCTTTTTCTTATTTCTTCTTCTGTATTTTTTCCTGCCTATAAAACGTTTTATTTTCTCTTCTGTTCCCCTTCGATTTCTTTATATTGTTTCAAATGTGAAGTTGAATATCATCATTTTTGTTAATCCATTAACGGTTTGTTTTAAAGGTTATATTTAAGTGATGTTGTGTTTCGACGACAAACTATATTCCAAATGTCTCAAATAGAAGACATTTAACTGATTGTTTTTAAATGTATATTATCAATGGGCTTGCATAGCGTCTCAAATGAGAGACGGTGTTTTTGTTACGCCCTAGTGAAAGCAAAATGTTGATAACGGAAAGTCAGTTACTGCCTGGATAGGAAGGATTTATTTTGAGTGAAAAAGTTGGCATGTTAAATGCATTACTAAAACTTGTAGATGCTCATCCTACTCCTTATGACAGTATTCACTTCATAAACCTCGGGATGATGTAGAGCTGATTATCGGTGCCTATGGTCCACGTTATAGATGAGTAAGTATCACTGTCTTTTCATCACAAACCGGACACAACGTTGAGTGAGGCACTATCCGTCTGTAGACCTGATTGTATTTATACACCTGTCTTTTTGATAGGTGTTTTTTTTGTCTATAGGAAAGTGGAGATTGATTTTCAACCAGATTATGGTGGTGAAACCTCAGCTAACGATTCAATGCGAATCTGAATATTTATCGTTAGCCGAAGGATAAATAACACGTCTTATGCTTCTGCGTTGCTATCGCGTTTCAGGGTCAGCATAAAGCCTTTGCTACGTGTTTGGGTGGCTTCTTCGCGTTTCTGCAATTTATCGAGTGCATCGGCAAGCCATGCGTAATCATGGGCATCTGGTCGCTGAGCAAGGGCTGCCTTAAACGCTGTTTCAGCACTGACCCATTCACCATGATGTAGTGCAACTTGTCCCATAGTACTGTTGAGCAAAGGTATTGTACCATGTTGTTTGAACAGGTGAACGAGGGTTTTTTGCACGGCTTCGGTATCATTCGCCTTAAGATGTGGAATTAATAGCAGGAGGCGCTCGTCATATTGCTGCTTTAATCCATCCAGAATGATTTGTTGGGCAGTATCGTGCTCATTGCATTCAATTAAATGTTCTGCCATAGAGACTTGCAGCACGATATCATGTCGGATTTTCCGACTTTGGTCTTTCCACCAGACTTTCAGTCCTGCGCAGCCTTTTTCGGCGATGGTTTTATTCATTAATCCAACATAGGCCTGCTGCCGTATTTCATGAATTTTGTCTTCATTATGCAGTTTGGCCTTCATCATTGAAGGCAAGATATCAATCAGCGATTGATAAGCCCCTGAAAGTGAATAAGCCTGCTCAGCTAATCGCAATACTTCAGGATGACGGGGAGCGTGATTCAGTAGTTTATCCACACCATTGCGTGCCGCATGAACGTCACCTTGTGCCAATTGGATACGTACACGGGAAATATCGACAGGAAGCTGATCTTTTGCAGCAACTTCTGCGGCTCGCTCAATATATTGGTTGGTACGGAAATAATCCCCGCGCTGCTGGGCGGCTTCTGCTGCCAGTAAATAGTTCACGACAGGATATTCGGAATGGTCAATATTGCGTGTCATCAGATGTTCAGCCTGCTTGAAGTCACCTTCAGCGAATTTCAGCAGTGCTTGTCTGGTTTGTGAACGAGCCCGATTACGTTTATATCCACCAAAGATCCAACTATGCGTGGATGAGCTGGTACGTTTTAATCGACGATAGCTCCAACCGATGAAAATCAGCAGGAACTGTAACAGGAGGAACATAATTACCAGAGCAGTAATGCTGGTGGTAATATTGCGACTGTCCGTCTGGATCAAAACATATCCTTGATGCCCGGACATTACAGGACCAAGAACGATACCCACAATGAGGATAATGAAAAGTAATAATACTTTCAGCATGATCAACTCTCCTCAACGGATATTTCTGCCTGACCAGATTTTTCTATAATGGTCGGCTGTTGCGGCGGCATTTCTGGTTTAGCATGAGGTTTATCTTCTGATTTTTTCTGTACAGAATGCGGTAAATTATAGATACGCTTACGCACTAAATCCGCCAGTATCGGCTGGCTGCTCAGTTGCTCAGGCACCTCAATAGAAAGTGGTCGTTGTACCAGTAAATTAACATTTTCTAAGAAAGCTATTGCATCTGGAGTTGAGGTATCAAAATAAGCCGTTACCCATTTTCCAACGTGTTCTAATGCGTCCTTATAAATTTTACTCTGATGACGGGGAACTGATTGTGCTGCGATTAGCAGCTTAGAACGGATGTTTTCACGCAGATAAATATCCTGATTAGGTGCCAGCAACGGTTCTTTACTGTTATCACGAGGCGTGATAGTAATGAAGTTATCCATAAAGCTGTGCCAGCTATTCGTCAGATTTTCACGCCAGTCAGAAAGTGAAGATGTGACATCACGGTTGTTGCCCACTTCTGGCCCGGTTTTTTTCACTTCATCAGCCAGACGTAAGTGATCAACTTGGTTGGATAATTGATTCAGAGTCAGGATAATGCCATCCAGATCAAGCTGTTTGATTTTGGTCAGATCATCAATATCAACTCTGATCGCTGTGCGGGCGTAATTTAGGCTGGGATCATTCATTTCAGCAAGATTCTGGTCAGCATCTTTCAGCAAGGCAATGGCTGTAGGGACATCTTGTTCACTCCATATTTTTCGACCCGCCATTTTAACCAGAGCACTTGCTTGAGCCAGTCGCCAGTTTTCGATATCTGTATTTGAAATTGCCGAAACACGGGTTTGAAGCGTGGCTATATGGTTATCTAGCTGCTGGTTTTTATCTTTGGCTTGTTGTAAGGAAGTTTTTAACTCTTCTAGATCAGTGTCAAAATTTTGTTTATCGGCAGATTGCTGCTGTGCCATAGAGGTTAATTGCTGCTGCAAAGCGGCATTTTCTGTGCTCAAGGTCACATTCTGTTGTTTATTGTGATAATAAATATAAAAACCACCAACACCGATTGCCAAAGAAATAGCGATTGAGAGAGTATGACCCACCCATCCATAGCGTTTGGGTTTATGGGGAGCCGTTTCAGGCTGCTGAGGGTGTTTTGTCTCAACCGCATCGGTGGATTGCTTTTGTTCCGTCATAATGGACATCCCATCTTGGTTTATTCCAGCGCCTGCATTAAGGCGTCATTATCTGCACTTTTGGCTATTTTTATCACTTGCCAGCCCAATGAGCGGGCGATACCAGCAAGGCGTTCGCTTACCACAATCAGGCAGCAACCCAATAACCACGCTTTTCCATCGCTATCAGTTACTAAGTTATATAACAGTTGCAGCATTTCGCCACTTGTTACGACGATGGTTTTTATACCATATTGCTGCCAGTGACGACTGAAATTGGCAGCATGGTATTTGACTGGTTGTCGTGAATAACATTCACAGTAATCTACGTCTCCCCCCCGCATTCTTAATGTAGAGGCAATCACTTCGCGGCCACCATTGCCCCGGAGCAATAGCACCTTTTTATTGCTCATTTGCTGTAATGAAGGGAGTTGCAGTAAATCTTCGCTGGTTTCACCTTTCTCAGACCAAAAAATTTCCAGTCCGGTTTGTCGCTGAAACAGCAGGGAAGTTGATTTGCCGATACCATAATAAGATAGCTTATCGGGCCATGACTGGTCTTCTTGGATAAGCTGCTCATTGGCATAATGAACGGCATTTTTTGATAACAGGAAAACCAGATCTCCCGCCGATAGCCATTGCATTTTTTGTGACAGCGATGGCAAATCCACCCCCGGATAAATTTCAATGAGCGGCACACTGAAGGCTGTTTTCCCCACAGTTTGCAATCGCTTGACCAACTCATCTCCTGAGGGGGCAGGGCGGGTGATCAGAATACTCATTCAGGTAAATTCCTCTGATATACGCAGGTCAGAATCTGACGCGCGCCTTTTTCCAATAATTCCTCTGCCAATTCCACTCCAGCCTGACGGGACTCTTCTGGTGATACTACTCTTTCACCACGTACTATCACTGAGCCATCAGGTGCACCAACTAGCGCACGCAGCCAGATTTTATCTTCCTGCCAGATGGCATAACTGCCAATCGGGACCTGACAGCCTCCTTCAAGGCGGGTATTCATGGCTCGTTCAGCCAGAACACAGATTTCCGTTCTGGCGTGATTCAAAGGTTCCAGTAGCTCGCGGGTTTGCTGATCATCAAGCCGACACTCAATGCCTACCGCACCCTGACCAACAGCTGGCAGCAATAATTCCGGTGCCAATGGCATGCGGATTCGTTCTTCCAGCCCCAGCCTTTTCAGACCAGCAGTTGCAAGGATAATGGCATCATAATCGCCGTTATCGAGTTTACCCAGACGAGTACCGACATTACCGCGCAAGTCGTGGATCACAAGATCTGGGCGTAACTGACGGATTTGGCACTGGCGGCGTAAACTGGATGTACCAACAATACTGCCTGCGGGCAGGTCATCGAGAGAAGCGTATTCTACTGAAACAAAAGCATCCCGTGGATCATCCCGTTCGCAGATTGTGACCAACCCCAAACCGTCGGGAAATTCGACAGGGACATCTTTCATGGAGTGGACGGCAATATCAGCCCGTTTTTCAAGCAGTGCCAGTTCCAGTTCTTTAACAAACAGCCCCTTGCCACCTACTTTTGCTAATGGTGTATCGAGGATAATGTCACCGCGGGTGACCATCGGTATTAGCTCGACTTTCAGTTCGGGATGAAAATGTTCCAGTTGCTTTTGAACATAGTGGGCTTGCCACATAGCCAATGGGCTTTGGCGAGTAGCGATGCGAATGGTTTTCATTGTCATAGATAAGTATATTAAGCATGGCGGATTTTTAGCCGCCAGTTAGCCACTAATAAGTGAGAAAATAGTGTCAGTTTTAACATTTCAATGACTTTTTTTCCAGTGATGCGAACGCCAGAAAAAAGCTAAATAGTATACGGATATACAGTTTATAAGATAAAAAGAATTTTAAATATTAAAATAATATTTTATTTAAATAGAGAAAATAAACAAACAGATTGATTTAAAAGCAAATCATTATTTAGAGTTTAGCTTGATGATAAAGAACTGCGGATAATATTTAACAATAAAAAATATTATTTGAGGGGATATTTATAGAAGCCTGATGATTTACAAAGCCTTGCATCCTTTATATGAAAAACCATTAACTATAATGCCTATTCTAAAAAAACAAATTACTGTATCTATTTCGTGATTAACTTAATATTTTACAATGAGTTAATTGTATTTCGGCTATTGCAGTGGAGGCGAAAAGATGGTATTGCGTACTTTACGCTTCGACTGCAAGGTGTTAAATTGATCACGTTTCCGACAATAAGTTTGTAAAAATAATTTTAAATAATCTTGCTTTGACAAGTTATTGGAAACAGGGGACCACTGTGGGCACTGGAACAGATATCAGGCGAAACTCTTGTATCTCTATATTGAAACGCTGAAACAGCGACTGGATGCAATTAACCAACTTAGGCTAGAGCGCGCTACTAACTCAATGAGTGCTGCTTTTAAGCAAGTTTATAGTTTAATTCCAGTATTATTACATTATCATCATCAAATGATGCCAGGATATATCAAAAACAACGTTCCTCATGGAGTTTGTTTTTTTACGCCTGATGAATCACAACAGTTTTGGATTAATGATCTGGAAGGCCCGCTTTCTGGTGTCTTATCATATGCTTCCAATGGTGAATTGCCGATTACGGGAATTTATTCAATGGGCAGCACCTCCTCAATCGGGCAAAGTTGTTCCTCTGATATTGATGTTTGGGTTTGTCACCAATCTTGGCTGGATCATGATGAAAAAGCACTACTGGAACAAAAATGCTCTTTGATAGAACAATGGGCCGCTTCGCTCGGTATTGAAGTCACTTTTTTTCTGATTGATGAAAACCGCTTTCGCCATAATGCCAGTGGCAGCCTTAATGGTGAAGATTGTGGTTCCACCCAACATATCCTTTTACTTGATGAATTTTATCGCACAGCGGTCTGTATGGCTGGTAAACGTTTGCTGTGGGCGATGGTTCCGGTGGAAGAAGAAGCACACTATGATGAATATGTTCTTTCCCTCTATGCCCAAGGTGTTCTGACACCAAATGAGTGGCTGGATCTGGGGGGCTTGGGTGAACTGTCAGCAGAAGAATATTTTGGGGCGAGTCTTTGGCAGCTTTATAAAAGCGTAGACTCGCCTTATAAAGCGGTATTGAAAAGCCTGTTGCTGGAAGCCTATTCATGGGAATACCCTAACGGCAAACTGTTGGCAATGGAAATGAAACAATATTTCCATGATGGCGCGATTGTTTCCTTTGGTCTTGATGCTTATAGCATGATGCTGGAGCGTGTCACACGTTACCTTACTGCTACGAATGATCTCACCCGCTTGGATTTGGCGCGCCGCTGTTTTTACCTGAAAGTGTGTGAAAAATTGCTGGAAAGCAGTGATGACAAAGGTTGTACAGGATGGCGTCGTCAGATTATATTTCAGTTAGTAAGTGACTGGGGTTGGGATGACAGTAAATTGGCTATGCTGGATAACCGTAATTCATGGAAAATTGAGCGGGTGCGTGAAGCCCATAATGAATTGCTCGATACCATGATGCAAAGTTATCGCAACCTGATCCGTTTTGCCCGCCGTAACAATTTAAGCGTCAGTGCCAGCCCACAGGATATTGGCGTATTGACCCGCAAATTGTATGCGGCTTTTGAAGCCTTGCCCGGTAAAGTGACGCTGGTGAATCCACAAATATCCCCGGATTTGTCAGAACAAGATCTGACTTTCATTTATGTTCCTCCGGGGCGTGTAAACCGCAGTGGCTGGTATCTTTACAATCATGCCCCCACGATAGAATCGATCATCGGTCATCAACCGCTGGAATATAACCGTTATCTGAATAAGTTAGTGTCCTGGACATATTTTAATGGTCTATTAACTAAAGAGACCCAGATTTATATGCATCACGGGGAAACTCAGTGTGACAGGTATAAACTGTGTGATTTGGTGAATGATATTGCTACCCATTTTCCGATCCGTTTACCTGCACCTACGCCAAAAGCGTTATACAGTCCTTGTGAAATTCGCCATTTGGCGATCATCGTTAATTTAGAAAAAGATCCAACAGTCGAATTTTCCAACCAAGTCGTTCATTTTGATTTAAGGAAGCTGAATGTTTTCAGTTTTGGTGAATCACAGCAATGTTTGGTGGGTAGTATTGACTTGTTGTATCGCAATTCATGGAATGAAGTGAGAACTCTGCATTTCAGTGGTGAGCAATCGGTATTGGAAGCACTGAAGACAATATTGGGCAAAATGCATCGGGATGCTGCGCCTCCGTCTGGTGTCGAAGTTTTCTGTTATAGCAGACATTTGCGCGGGCTTATCTGTACCCGTATCCAGCAATTAGTATCAGAATGTATAGAGTTACGCCTGTCCAGTAATCGCCAAGATCCCAATCGTTTTAAGGCGTTGCGTATTTCAGGCCAAACATGGGGTTTATTCTTCGAGCGGTTAAACGTTTCGGTACAAAAATTGGAAAATGCAGTGGAGTTCTATGGTGCAATTTCCAATACCAAGCTACATGGTTTGCCTGTAAAGATTGATACCAAGGAAAAACACTTGCCGCCTGTGATAGACGGATTTGCTTGTGAAGGTATTATCCAGTTTTTTTTCGAAGACATTGAACAGAAACAAGGGTTCAATATTTATATTCTTGATGAGTCAAACCGAGTGGAAATTTACTCGCATTGTGAAGGCAGCAAAGAAGAGTTGGTGCGTGATATCAGCCGTTTTTATTCCTCTTCGCACGATCGCTTTACTTATGGTTCCAGCTTTATCAATTTCAACTTACCGCAGTTCTATCAAATTCTTAAGAAGGGCGAGCGTACCCATGTAACTCCATTCGTGGATGGTACATTCCCATTGGATGATTCGGAAGCCAAGGATACAAGGTTCAATATTGATGGGCACCTGGAAGAGGCTTGTGGGGCACATGATCCTTACCGTTCTTTGTATCACTATTGATATTAAGAATAGTTAATAAACATAAAGTGATATATACCCGTCGTCTTTCAAGTTGTTGCTTCCTTGCTCTCGCGTTGCATCCCGAAATTCATTGGGTATAACGTGATACGGCTCTTCCAGAGTAAGGAATTAAGCGCCTTATTTTTCAGGCGCTTGTCTTGTGAAAATAAAAGGCAATCACGAAAACTGGAATGACTCGCCACTTTGTTCTGTAATGGCTTGAGCCAGCACAGAGATAAAGCCATTACTGCTGCGGTCACAAACCCACTGGTTATCCCGATAGTCAAAATGATAACCGCCATTCTTGGTTGCCAGCCAGATCTGATGGAAAGGTTCTTGGCGGTTAATGATGATTTTGCTACCGTTTTCAAAACTGAGAGTCATCACGCCACCGTTGGTTTCACAGTCAATATCTGCATCCCCATCGTAATTATCCAGTTGTTCTTCAATATGAAACATCAATTGATCGGCCAATTGATGAAATTCGCTATCGTTCATGTTTATTTCCTATTTGCTTTTCAGGGCCTAGCTGCGATTATAGAGAGTATTGGCGCATGAATCACAGGCATTAATATGATGAAAAAACAACTCCGTTGGTCACTGGCCATCATAACATTACTCTCTCTGGTTGGTTGTGGCTTGAAAGGCCCCCTATATTTTCCACCTGTTGAGACATCAGACGCACACTCCTCTGTCAAAAAGGTGGATACAGCACAACCAGCAGATGCGAAGCAACCTATTATAGGTGCCCAATAATAATGAGTCAGTAATGTGATTGAGCTTGGGGTCGTATATGCAGTTCTCCAAAATGCATGGTCTTGGCAATGACTTTATGGTCGTTGATGCAGTAACCCAGAATGTTTATTTTTCTCCAGAGTTAATCTGCCGTCTGGCCGATAGGAATACGGGGATAGGCTTTGATCAGCTTTTGGTTGTTGAAGCTCCCTATGATCCTGACTTAGACTTCCACTATCGCATTTTTAATGCTGATGGCAGGGAAGTTTCCCAATGTGGCAATGGGGCGCGTTGTTTTGCTCGTTTTGTTCGTCTTAAGGGGCTGACGAATAAACGCGATATCAAGGTTAGTACGCAAGCCGGTCAGATGGTATTGAGCATCACAAATGATGATCAAATCTGTGTCAACATGGGAGAACCAAATTTTGAACCGCAGCGCGTTCCCTTTCGTGCCAATAAGGCTGAGAAAACTTATATTATTCGTGTAGCTGAACGTACGGTGCTTTGTGGTGTAGTGACAATGGGAAATCCCCACTGCGTCATACAGGTTGAAGATGTGGACACAGCCGAAGTGGACGTTTTGGGACCGGTGTTGGAAAGCCATGAACGTTTTCCTGAGCGGACGAATGTTGGTTTCATGCAGATAATGAGCCGTGGCCATATTCGATTGCGTGTTTTCGAACGTGGTGCTGGTGAGACTCAGGCCTGTGGCAGTGGTGCATGTGCGGCAGTGGCTGTAGGTATCCAGCAAGACCTGCTGGATAATCAGGTACGGGTTGATCTTCCGGGCGGTTCCCTGCAAATTCACTGGGATGGGCCGGGTAAACCGCTCTTTATGACAGGGCCTGCAACCCACGTTTATGACGGTATGATTCATTTGTGATTGATTCAGTATTTATTGAGTCATTCTTGAAATATGGGGCATTGGAAAATGGGTGAAAAAAACGATCCATTGCATATTGAAAACAGGGTGAATGATCAAACAGTAGTGGATTATTTGCTGAGTAATCCCGATTTTTTCATCCGCAATGCCAATATGGTCGAGAGGATACGCGTTCCCCATCCAGTGCGGGAGTCCATCTCTTTGATGGAATGGCACATGAATCGTCAGAGGAAACGTATCCGTTATCTGGAAGACGATCTTATTCATTTGGTGGAGCAGGCTAAACAGAATGAAGTGCTGTTTAGTCATCTATTGCAATTACTGTCAGACCTCTCTGGTGCCAAGAGTTTGCAGGGTTTTATTTCCTGTCTGAGTTCATGGTCAAAAACATTGGGGTTAAGTAACAGTTACATTCGGCTGTTCAGTGATAGATGGTATCTCGGCGCACCACTGAACTCTCCAGAATTGGCAATTTCCCGCTATGCTTTTGAACCTGTACGCATTAAGCGATTCGGGGATAGTAATCATTATCTTGGGTCATTGCACGGCCCAGAAATTTTGTTGTTGATGCCACAGGCGCGTCATGTTGGCTCGGTGGCGATTTCCCTTTTAGGATCACAAGGGGATTTGGGCATGGTAATTTTCAATAGCCATGATAAACAACATTATCACGATGGCATGGGAACTGACCTTCTCGATCAATTGGCGAAGCTGTTGCCAGGATTATTGTCCCGATGGATTGAACGCACATGACTCAGCTAATCGATCTTCTGTTAGAGCCAGTGGATGCTTTCTTACACTACTTGCGGGTTGAGCGGCGCTTAAGTCCCTTGACGATCACCAATTATCGTCGCCACTTGGCGGTTATGGCGGAAATGTCATTAGAAATGGGGATACGTGAATGGCAGGGACTTGATCCGGCTAAAGTCCGGATATTTGCTTCCCGCAGTCGTCGGGCAGGATTGGAATCTGCCAGTCTTGCCTTGCGTCTTTCTGCTTTGCGTAGCTTCCTTGATTGGATGGTTATGCAGGGAAAACTGGGTGCCAATCCCGCTAAAGCGGTCAGTGCACCCCGTAAGAAACGCCACTTGCCTAAAAATATGGACGTGGATGAAGTAAACCAACTCCTGAACATCAATTTTAATGATCCTTTATCAGTCCGTGACAGAACTATGCTTGAAGTAATGTATGGGGCGGGGTTACGTTTATCTGAGCTGGTTGGTCTTGATTGTCACCATTTAGATTTGGAAAGCGGGGAAGTCTGGGTACACGGCAAGGGCAGTAAAGAACGTAAAGTGCCTTTCGGTCGTGTGGCGCAGGAATGGCTTCAGCGTTGGTTGGAAATGCGTGAGTTGTTTGAACCGGAAAGTGACGCGGTTTTCATTTCCAGCAAGAGCGGGAAACGGATCTCTGCCCGTAATGTACAGAAACGATTTGAACAGTGGGGTATCCGGCAAGGTGTTAACAGCCATATCAATCCCCATAAATTGCGTCACTCTTTTGCCACGCATATTCTGGAGTCCAGTGGCGATCTGCGTGCGGTACAGGAATTGCTTGGTCATGCTGACCTGTCAACGACACAGATCTATACGCATCTGGATTTTCAGCATTTAACCAAAGTTTATGATGTGGCGCACCCCAGAGCCAAACGAGGGAAACCATAATGCGTTTTTATCGGCCTCTCGCGCCGTTTTTTGCGATGACATTCGATTTGGATGATACACTTTACGATAATCATCCTGTAATCGATAAAACCGAAAAAGAAGTGTTGTGTTTTATCCAGCAGTACAATACCAAGTTCCGTCACTTTGAGCGCGAAGATTTGCATATATATCGTCAGGCGGTTCTTGAACGGGAACCTGATATTTACCATGACGTCACATCATGGCGCAGACAATCTGCGGAACTCATGTTCAGTCATCATGGTTTCGATCATCAAGAAACGATCCGGGGCACGGATGAGATTATGGCGTGTTTTATGTACTGGCGTAATCAAATTGCCGTGCCGGAATCGACCCACGACACCTTGTCTGCACTGGCGAAAAAAATGCCGTTGGTTGCGATCACCAATGGAAATGCAGAACCCGCAGCATGTGGTCTCTCCCCTTATTTCGAATTTGTATTGAAGGCGGGAGTGGATGGGCGTTCCAAACCTTGTCCGGACATGTACCATCTGGCGGCAGAACGACTGAATCTGCCCATTAATCAGATCCTGCATATAGGAGATAATCTGAAAACGGATGTAGAAGGTGCGCTTTACAGCGGAATGCAGGCTTGTTGGCTCAACATTGAAAATAAAAATCTGATGCAAGAGCCTGAGGGGCGTTTAGTTCCACATGTAGAGATTTCTGATTTGGCTTCTTTGATAGCACTGTTATAATTTCAGATTGTAATCTGTATAAAAAAACAGTGCCACTTACACAACTGATGGTAATTATGGACGTTTCTTATCTGCTCGAAAGCCTGAATGATAAACAACGCGAAGCGATCGCGGCATCCCGTATTAATATGCTGGTGCTGGCCGGGGCTGGCAGCGGTAAAACGCGCGTATTGGTTCACAGGATCGCTTGGTTACTGTCAGTTGAAAATACTTCCCCGTTTTCCATCATGGCAGTCACGTTTACTAACAAAGCTGCCGCAGAGATGCGTCATCGCATTGAAAACCTGATTGGTACCAGTCAGGGAGGTATGTGGATTGGTACGTTCCATAGTCTTGCTCACCGTTTACTGCGTGCACACCACCTTGATGCGAACCTGCCGCAGGATTTTCAGATCCTTGATAGTGAAGATCAGCACCGCCTGATCAAACGCATTATCAAGGCCATGAATTTGGATGACAAACAGTGGCCAGCCCGTCAGGGCATGTGGTACATCAATGGTAAAAAAGATGAAGGTTTACGTCCGCAGCATATCGAAAGTTATGGCAATCCAGTGGAAGCGACATGGCTGAAAATCTATCAGGCCTATCAAGAAGCGTGTGATCGCGCAGGGTTGGTAGATTTTGCTGAGCTGCTGCTTCGCGCACATGAACTATGGTTAAATAAGCCGCAGATTTTACAACACTACCGCGAACGTTTTACCAATATTCTGGTCGATGAGTTTCAGGATACCAACAGTATCCAATATGCGTGGATCCGCCTGTTAGCGGGTGATAGCGGTAAAGTGATGATTGTCGGAGATGATGACCAGTCTATTTATGGCTGGCGTGGTGCTCAGGTAGAAAATATCCAGCGGTTCCTCAACGATTTCCCTGGAGCGGAAACCATCCGTTTGGAGCAGAATTACCGTTCCACCAGCAATATCCTCAAGGCAGCCAACGCCCTAATCTCCCATAACAGTGATCGCCTGGGCAAAAATTTGTGGACAGAAGGGAGTGAAGGCGAGCCTATTTCACTGTACTGCGCTTTCAATGAATTGGACGAATCCCGCTATGTTGTTGGTCGTATCAAGCATTGGTTGGATAATGGCGGGGCTTTGAAAGAGTGCGCTATCCTGTACCGCAGCAATGCTCAGTCCCGTGTTCTGGAAGAAGCCTTGTTACAGGCTTCTATGCCTTACCGCATTTATGGTGGTCAACGCTTCTTCGAACGTCAGGAAATCAAAGATGCTTTATCCTACCTGAGATTAGTGGCAAACCGTCATGATGATACCGCTTTTGAACGCGTGGTGAATACACCGACACGCGGCATCGGTGACAGAACGCTTGATGTTGTGCGTCAAATGGCACGTGATCAGCAAAAAACTTTATGGGAAAGCAGCCTGTTACTGATTCAGGAGAAAGTACTGGCAGGGCGGGCAGCATCGGCATTACAACGTTTTATTGAATTGATTGAAGCGCTGGAGACAGAAACTCAGGAAATGCCGTTGCATGCGCAGACCGATCGCATTATCCGCGATTCTGGACTGTGGGCGATGTATCAGCAGGAAAAAGGCGAAAAGGCGCAGGCGCGTATCGAAAACCTTGAAGAATTAGTCACGGCGACCCGTCAATTCAGTTATCAGGATGAAGATGAAAATCTACTGCCATTGCAGGCGTTTTTGTCTCATGCAGCGCTTGAATCCGGGGAAGGTCAGGCAGATGCCTATCAGGATGCCGTTCAATTGATGACGTTGCACTCAGCAAAAGGTCTGGAATTCCCACAAGTCTTCATTGTGGGAGTGGAAGAAGGAATGTTCCCGAGCCAAATGTCCATTGAAGAAGGTGGAAGATTGGAAGAAGAGCGTCGACTGGCCTATGTAGGTGTCACAAGAGCGATGGAAAAATTGACACTCACCTATGCTGAAAGTCGTCGCTTATACGGAAAGGAAGTGTATCATCGTCCATCTCGTTTTATTGGGGAGCTGCCGACAGAATGTGTGACAGAGGTTCGTCTGCGGGCAACAGTGTCCCGCCCTGTCAGCCACAAGCGGCTTGGTACACCCATCAGCGCCAATGATAGTGGTTATGCACTTGGGCAACGTGTACGTCACCCCAAATTTGGTGAAGGGACGATTATCAATATAGAAGGCGATAAGGAACATTGCCGCTTACAAATCGCGTTTCAGGGAGAAGGCATCAAATGGCTGGTAGCCGCCTATGCCAGACTTGAAACCGGCCAATAATCCGGTCGAATGTTGACAGGCTTTTTCTTCTAAGCGTAACATTCGCGCCTTACGATAAACGTAGGGAGTTTCAGGAGACTTATGGTACATGCTGAACGCATTTAAATTAGAGAATAATCGCCTGCTCCGCCTTGAATTTGAAGAAGGTGATAAGTTATCCGACTCCATGTGGGTAGATTTGGTTGGATTGGGGGATGATGATCGTCTCCGTGTCCAAAATGAACTTGGGCAAGTTCTGGCAACCCGCACTGAATTGGATGACATCGAAGCATCGGCACGTTTTTTTGAAGATGAAGATGGTATGCACGTCCACTCATTCTTCTACTTTGAAGATGCCGAAGATCATGCTGGTAACTCGACAGTCGCCTTTACCATTCGTGACGGTCGTCTCTACACATTGCGAGAGCGTGAACTCCCTGCATTTCGATTATACCGAATGCGCGCCCGTAACCAGACCATGGTTGACGGGAATGCCTATGAATTGCTGATGGACTTGTTCGAAACCAAAATCGAACAGTTAGCTGACGTTATTGAAAACATTTACAGCGTACTTGAATCCCTGAGCCGGGTCATTATGGAAGGTAAGCAAGGGGATGAATTCGACTCCGCTCTCTCTAACTTGGCAGAGCAGGAAGACATCGGCTGGAAAGTTCGCTTGTGTCTGATGGATAGTCAGCGTGCTTTGAACTTCCTTGTACGCCGTGCCCGTTTGCCTGCAAATCAGCTTGAACAGGCCCGTGAAATCCTGCGAGATATCGAATCTCTGCTGCCGCACAATGAATCCTTGTTCCAGAAAGTTAACTTTCTGATGCAAGCGGCGATGGGCTTTATCAACATCGAACAGAGCCGCATTATCAAAATTTTCTCCGTTGTTTCCGTGGTATTCCTGCCTCCTACGCTGGTGGCATCCAGCTATGGGATGAACTTCGAATTTATGCCGGAACTAAACTGGACATTCGGCTACCCTGCGGCCATCGGGTTGATGATAGCTGCGGGACTGGCACCTTATCTCTATTTCAAACGGAAAAATTGGCTGTAATAAACCCCTCAATTACAGTATAGAACGGTGTAGATACATACGCCCACAGAAGGGCGTATTAGCTTTACTTATTTCCGCAAGCGGCGCTGAGTATAAAGCGCATCCAGTGTAAACAGGATCAATGCCGCCCAGATAAACCCAAACGTCACCAAACGATCTGGACCGATCTTTTCTCCATAAACCAATGTTGCCAGCAAGAACATCAGAGTAGGGGCAAGATATTGGAAAAATCCGAGTGTGGACAAACGCAGATGACCAGCGGCAACGGTGAAAAATAACAACGGCACTGTAGTAATGATACCCGCAGCAATCAATAACAGATTCAGGGATAGGGGATTATTCAGCATATTGCTGGTTGGTGTATGTGTGAAAAACAGGAGGTAAACCAACGCAACAGGAAACACCCAGATTGTTTCAATCAACATACCGGTTTGTGCATCTACTCCCAGTTTTTTACGAATCAATCCATAAAGCGCAAAAGTTGTTGCTAAATACAGACCAATCACCGGTATAGAGCCAAACTGCCATATCTGGATAAATACTCCCGTAAATGCCAACCCCACGGCGATCCACTGCATACGACGGAATCGTTCACCAAGGAATATCATGGCGAACAGCACACTGACCAACGGATTGATGAAATACCCAAGGCTTGCTTCCAGCATATGATTATTATTAACTGCCCAAATATAAGTCAGCCAGTTACTGGCAATCGTAAAGGCCGTGATACCTAACAGTAACAGGATCTTCGGCTGTTTGATGGCAGTCAAAACCTGACGCCAGTGACGGGTTACCGTCAGCATCAGCACCATAAAGAAAACTGACCATATAACACGATGCGACACGATTTCATCGGGTGGCACGTGCCGTATTTCCTTGAAGTAGATGGGAGCCAACCCCCAAATAATATAGGCGCCCAAGGCATACAGGATACCTTTGACAGTCTGTTGGTTACTCATAATATCCTTGAATGTTTAGATAGTTAAGAAGAGATGCAGGGGTATTAGGCCCATGAACCTATACAATTTGGCATCGGCTAGCATGATTTACAAGTGGTTAATAGCATGAGTAATAAATTAAATTATCCCACGTATCTAAATAGCATTTTTTGCTAAATTGCTATGCTCAGGAAAGAAAGAGTTATCTATGTTTATATAATCTACCTCTGCTTCATATTTTCCTGTTCCGTCAGTAGCGTCGCTCCTTAAATATGATCTTGTCTGGGTGAACTGGCTCAGGCATTTGAATTTCATGATTCCTGCTGGCGATACAGTTAATATAATTAATACAAGACATTATGGAAGGAATAGCTGGAAGTGCATGCTCTTTATCTGCAAATGGTAATTTGGGTTAGGGTATCCCAACGAAATGCTGTTGTTAAAGTCCTTTTATATAGTAAAGGTTCACTTGCATAAGTTTTTCCATACCTTATCTTTTTTTAAGAAAACATACTATTAAATTCCTTTTTTCATAAGGAGTTATACTCAAGGAATTTCAATATACAGCGCTTATGTCTTGGGATGAATCCCATAGAATATAGATAATTTTATATTTATCGAAGGCCTATCAATGTCTTAAACGATGATTCCAGTTTATCAGGACAATCCGTACTCTTTACTTTTACCGCTTTATCATTATTTCTTAACTCATTACATAGCTGAGCTATATCTTTAGGTGTCCAATATATATTTTTTGCATAACCTATTCTTTGAACTAGGTTCAGCAAATTTTCCACACCACCAGCTTTCAGTATTCTCGCAACCATTGTTGAGCAATTTTTATAAATACCATTATAAGTGGGAGCAAAACGTAAGTTCCCATACATTTTTCCATTATACATTTCATTCTTCTTTCTTTGCATTGCTGGAACATCTAAGTCCAACAGGTAATATTCCAAATGGGGTGACTGGACGAAATCATCGTAAAGATGGCTAAAAACACCAGCAAAAGATAAATTTCCCCGGAAGATGCCGCTATCAGCCAAAAAACTCACATAATTATCATCTTTTGGACGTATTCGATTATTGGGTAATGTTGAGCGGGTTCTTACTTCACTTGGTGCGGCAGGGAAGGCAGAGGTACCTGCCTCGCTCGAAGAGAGACGAAGGGGTGTGTCTGGAGGCAGAGATGTATCATGGGCTGGGGTGGGTAAATCGTCTAATGAGCGGAAAACCGGCCAAGGAAATTGAGGGACGCCGCCAATATAAACCGAGGAATGTCCTATACGGAATTTCTGGCAGGGATACCAAATATATACCGTGGCGTCGACGGGCTTGCCAGCTAAGATTTCGGACTCTGCTTTGGTTCTTTTGTTCATAACCTGTTCTCATGTTGATTGGCTAATTAATTTTGAAAGCAAAGCGTTTTGAAAATAAATCATCTTGGAAATAAAACCCTATGAGATTTTTAATTGTTTGCTAAGAAAAATTTCCAATAAAGGAAAATAGGTGAGTGTATTTACTGCTGGAAATTTGCTTGTTGTTATTGTGCAGCATATACGCAAATTGGCGGGATGTGAATAATGATGAAGGTGTGTAAGAAACGAAAAATGAAATTTTGCGTTTTCATCAACACCTTCAATATTTAAGGCCAAAAGATTTAGCCAACTAAATAAGTGCCCGTCGCGCTGGCAATATGTATCCGTTGTTCATTGTGTAGTTCGATTCTGGTAACTGATACTTTATTGCCAGCTCGGATTATATTACTGCTTGCTGTAAATACCTCACCGCGTCCGGGGCGCAGGTAATCGACTCGCAAATCAATAGTGCCCAGTGTCGACAGTCGCTTTTGTATCTCTGGGATTGTGAGAGTTTCCAACGTTGTCAGAGCATGGCTTGCACAAATCAATCCTCCAGCAACATCCAGTATAGAGGCGATTGCTCCACCGTGTAGGATCTTCTGAGCCATATTACCGACCAGCTTTTCTTCCTTGCGAAATTGCAGTTCTGCGTAGTCTTGTTCGAAACGAAGCAGTTCAAGCCCCAGAAGCTGGTTAAATGGCATCTGATAGATAAAAATTTCACCAATGAGTTTACGGGCTTCCTCTGGTGTTAATGCATTGTCTGCTCGCGATATATTTTCCATGAGTGTGTTTCCTGATAATAAAAAGTAAATATTCTGATGTTTAATGAATCTTTATAGTTAATAACTTGTTGAGTCTATGCTTTTATTATCAGCCTTACCAGTCTGTGAAGCATTCCGAAAAACAGCTCATTGAAAAAAAAACAGACTACAAAAAATAACCATCTAGTGTGTAAAATAAGCGATGATTTTCACTTTATAACTATAAGAATCGCTCCGACGGTAAGATAGCATGGGGTGGTATAACATGGGTTGGTATAACATGGTATGAGATATCGCAATGTACAGGCGTTTAGATCGTGTCTGTATTTTTTACGGCCTTTTTTAAGGTTTTTTCTAAAGATTGGGGAAAGGCGTGTCTACCGCAGAACTCATCAGCACGGCATCGATGGCTGAACAAACATTAAGAAAAACATTCGGATACCAGCAATTCCGCCCGGGACAGCAGCAGGTTATCGACGCCGTTCTTGACGGGCGTGACTGTCTGGTAGTTATGCCAACGGGAGGCGGCAAATCGCTGTGCTACCAAATTCCCGCACTGGTTAAAAATGGGCTGACGCTGGTTGTTTCCCCCTTGATTTCACTGATGAAAGATCAGGTTGATCAGTTACGGGCGAATGGAGTGGAAGCAGAATGCCTGAATTCAACTCAAAGCCGCGAACAGCAATTTGATATTATTCAGCGTTGTCGTCAGGGGAGCATTAAACTGCTCTATATTGCCCCTGAACGGCTGGTGACAGATAACTTCCTTGAACATCTTCACGATTGGCAGCCTGTTTTACTGGCTGTCGATGAAGCTCACTGCATTTCCCAGTGGGGACATGATTTCCGCCCAGAATACCGGGCGCTGGGGCAGCTTCGTCGCCGATTCACCAATCTTCCCGTGATTGCATTGACAGCTACGGCGGATAAAACTACCCGTCAGGATATTGTGCGTTTACTGGAACTGCATGAGCCAATTATCCATATCAGCAGCTTTGACCGTCCCAATATTCGCTATACGTTAGTGGAGAAATATAAACCGCTCGATCAGCTTTGGTCATTTGTTCGTGGTCAGCAAGGAAAAAGTGGGATTATTTACTGCAACAGCCGCACTAAAGTAGAAGAAACAGCGGAGCGCCTGCAAAAGCGGGGGCTTAGCGTCGCATCTTACCATGCGGGATTGGAGAACAACCAACGTGCATGGGTACAAGATGCGTTTCAACGGGACGATTTACAGGTAGTTGTGGCGACCGTTGCATTTGGTATGGGAATTAATAAACCCAATGTGCGTTTTGTCGTGCATTTTGATATTCCCCGTAATATCGAATCCTATTATCAGGAAACCGGCCGGGCCGGACGGGATGGTTTACCCGCTGAAGCGGTGTTGTTTTACGATCCTGCGGATATAGCTTGGTTGCGCCGCTGTCTGGAAGAAAAGCAGGCTGGTGAGCAACAAGATATCGAACGGCATAAACTCAACGCCATGGGCGCATTTGCGGAGGCGCAGACTTGCCGGCGTCTGGTACTGCTGAATTATTTCGGGGAGAGTCACCAGACAGCTTGTGGTAACTGTGATATCTGCCTTGATCCTCCCAAGCGTTACGATGGTCTGGTCGAGGCGCAAAAAGCGCTATCTTGTATTTATCGCGTTGGACAACGTTTTGGGATTGGCTATATTGTAGAAGTACTTCGCGGTGCGAATAATCAACGCATTAGAGACTTCGGGCACGACAAACTGCCTGTGTATGGTATTGGCAAAGAGCAGAGTCAAGAACATTGGATGAGCGTCTTGCGTCAGCTTATTCATCTGGGGTTGATTAGCCAAAACATTGCCAATTATTCTGCATTGCAACTGACAGAGGCTTCGCGGCCAGTGTTGCGGGGAGACGTTCAATTGCAGCTTGCGGTGCCACGCATCCAAAACTTGAAAAGCCGCAATCAGCAAAACAAATCTTACAGCGGGAACTATGATCGCAAATTATTCGCCAAATTGCGGAAATTGCGTAAATCCATTGCTGATGAAAACAACATTCCACCTTTTGTTGTTTTCAATGACGTTACATTGATTGAGATGGCAGAGCAGTGCCCGATAACGCCGGATGAACTTTTGCTGATTAATGGTGTTGGGCAACGTAAGCTGGAGCGTTTTGGGGACACATTTATGGCACTTATACGTGATCATTTTGAAGAATTTGAATAACCGAAGGGTACTGATATCCAATAGATTTTGAGTCGCTTGCGGCGGCAAGGGAAATAATCCCATCCACACAGCTAACTATGTGGTTGGGATGAATGAGTGCCGCCAAAGAGGCAACTTGAAAGATGAAGGAGATAATAAAGGAAGATGAATGGCACCTGAGATATTGAAAGAAAGCTGGTTAAACCGCGAACCTCAGTTCTCTGCTTTTACAAATGGATTATTGCTGGATTTCTGGCAAACGAGGAAAGAACGCCAATTTATGGGTGTTGATGATGTACCGATCCATTATGTCTCCTTTTGTTCCCCTCATCATGACAAAACATTGGTGATCTTACCTGGTCGCAGCGAAAGCTACGTAAAATACCCTGAAGTGGCCTATGATTTTTACCATCTGGGTTATGACGTTTTCATTATTGACCATCGTGGTCAGGGGCGTTCAGGGCGTCTGTTGGATGATAGACAAAAAGGCCATGTCGAAGCGTTTGATCATTATGTGGATGATTTTGCCAAATTTGTTGAACTGGAAGTGATATCTCGTCTGCCTCATCGCTGTTATGCTCTTGCCCATTCGATGGGAGGGGCGATCCTGAGCCGTTTCCTGTTGCGTCATAAAGAACCCATTTTTCGTGCAGTGGCATTATGTGCTCCCATGTTTGGAATCAATTTACCGATGCCCCGCTGGCTGGCTAATTTTCTGGTTAATCAAGCTGAACCTAATGTTAAAACACGCAACGCATATGCATTATCAACCGGGCAATGGCGGCCATTACCTTATTTGATCAATATATTAACCCACAGTTATGCGCGTTATCAGCGATACTTACGCTATTATGCTGATTATCCTGAATTGCGCCTTGGCGGGCCGACCTACCATTGGATGCGTGAAAGTATGTTGATGGGCGATTATTTGGTTGAGAATGCGGAGAAAATTCAACTTCCACTCATCGTGTTGGAAGCGAGTGAAGATAAGGTAGTTAGTAATCGGGAGTTACTGGCTTTTTGCAGATCACGCCAAAAAGCGGGAATGGGAAAAGAAAAACAAAAGTTTCTGGTTATCCAAGGGGCTCATCACGAAATCCTGTTCGAAAAAGATATATTGCGGGCGAAGGCTCTCAATGCAATTTGTGATTTTTTTGATCAAAACTGATTTAGTTTAGGAACTATAACTATGTATCATGTTGTTGCTTCAGATTTAGATGGCACTTTGTTGTCTCCCGACCATAAATTAACGCCATATACCAAGGAAACGCTGAACTTGCTGACAAAACAAGGGGTTCATTTTATTTTTGCGACAGGGCGCCATCATGTTGATGTGGGGCAAATCCGGGATGGGGTGGGTATTGATGCTTATATGATCACCTCCAATGGAGCAAGGGTTCATAATACTCAGGATGAACTAGTATTCAGCCACAATTTAGATCCTGAGATAGCTCATGATTTATGCCTATTGGAATTTGATAATCCTGATGTTCTGACTAACTACTTTAACAATGATGATTGGCTGATGAATCGTGAAGAGCCTGAGCAAGAAGAGTTTTTTCAGGAATCAGTTTTCCATTACCAACTGTTCCAACGTGATAACTTCACGACAGATGGTGTATGCAAGGTTTATTACACCAGTGACGACCATGATTATTTAGTGGACTTGGAAGAGAGAATCAAAGCACGTTGGGGGGAAAGGGTAAATGTCAGTTTTTCACTGAGAAATTGCCTGGAAGTCATGGCGGGTAGTGTTTCCAAAGGCCATGCTCTGGAACAGGTTTGTCTATCTCTCGGGTATCAATTAACCGACTGCATTGCTTTTGGTGATGGTATGAATGATAAAGAAATGCTAAGTGTGGCAGGCAAGGGGTGCATTATGCAGGGCGCTCATCAGCGGCTGAAAGATATTTTACCGGATATGGAAGTTATTGGTTCCAATGCTGATGATGCAGTTTCTCGTTATCTGCGGAAAATGTACCAAGTTTGATGTTGATAAATTGAATTTACCCAATAAATTTCAGCATCAGTGAGAATACAACGCAATAGCTTGAAAAATTAAGGGAATAATCGATTGAAAACAGTATCCGACAGGATGCTGTTTCTTTTATTTGTGACAATAACGGCAACAGACGTCAACTTTGGCCATGTTTCACCCTTAAAAAGCCGGAGGCATATCATAGCAACTAACTATTTAATACATGACCGAATTTAGAGCTAGTCTGCAAAAATAACAGGATAAAATATCAGTAAAGGGCTTCATCAAAGCCCTTATTTAGCTATTTCGTTGCGCGTAAAATAATAACGCCTGGTTTAGAACTCATATATTTAATAAAAGGTGTATCTACGACTTTGTTATTTTTAGACAAAGATGAAGCATTACGATACAAAACTTGATTATCTTTTTTAATAACAATACCCGTATGAGAAACATCTAATCCATTTATTGGAGAATAAACACCTGCAAAATCTCCATCTTGCATATTATCAAGAACCTTTTGGTTTATTGCTTCCCCCGGAATATACGTTACCATACGAGGAGTGACCCCTAATCCTTTGATATATTCACTACCATCTGATTTTTGATTTAACAGTTTTTCTACTGTAATAGCATCAGGACTGAGCGTTGACGTAACATCAATTGCATTTCGTGGGGATACCGCATACCAATCTGTGAAAAAATGTTTTCGCTTATAATAGCTGACATCCGAATTCTTATAGCGCGTATTGACCAATGAATTAAGAAAAGAGGTTTCATTTGCTGATTTTGTCAGAGCGACGACATAATCAAGATATGTGAAACAATCAACGGCATCGAAATTAACAACGAGTGCTTCTTGCTGATCAGGACTTCCTATTAACGTATTAGCAAGATAGGGAGTCCCTAAAAATGAAGCTGATACACGATCAATCAATTCACCCTGAGTAAGATTTTTATTCGGTTTTATTTCACTATTAATAATATTATTGATTTTTTCTTTGGCACTATCACTTATCACTATGGGATAGCCTGGCTGATCATTTGAAGCACAAGAAATTAAAGAAAAAGCAAGCAGAACCAGTAGAGGTGATTTCATCATCTATTACCTAAAGTTGTTATTAACAACTTCATTAATATTGTAAATTATTTCAAATAGCAACTAAAATGTCATCAACATCTAGCGTCATTTTATAGTTCTCCTGGCTTACGTGGGGGATTGCGGCCCGAAATGTTGCTTGTAGAACTGCGGATTTCTTGCCCAAAAATATCGACACGCGCCTGAAATGGTGGGAATGGCAAAGTAATATCGTGTTTGTGGAATTCCTGCAAAATGTGTTGATGCACTTCATGGCGTGCAGGCATACGATGCCCCATTTCTGCGGCGTAAGCGCGCAATTCATAAACTTGAATGCCTTGCTGTAGATCCACTAAATAAACCTCCGGCATCGGATTATCCAGAATCAGCGGTGAGCTTTTGGCTGCGGCCATCAATATATCAGTGGCATTTGCTGATTCAATATCTACCGGAACAGGAATGGTCAGGACGATACGAGTGACCGTGTCAGACAGTGACCAGTTAATAAATTGTTCTGTAATGAATGCCCTGTTGGGAACGATAATTTCTTTTCTGTCCCAGTCAGACAGAGTAGTTGCCCGTGTATTAATCTTCGTGATGCTGCCTGTGAGACCCCGGATAGTCACGGTATCACCAATCCGGATCGGTTTTTCAAATAAGATGATCAGGCCGGAAATGATGTTGGCGAAGATCTCTTGTAAACCAAAACCAAGCCCGACCCCCATTGCTGCGATCAGCCACTGGAGTTTCGACCACTCAATGCCTACCAGCGAGAAACCAACCAGACCACCAACGAGAGTGATACTGTATTTAGTCAGTGTCGTAATGGCATAACCCGTACCCGGTGCCAGCTCCAAATGCTGTAAGAGAGCGAGTTCTAATAGTGCGGGAAGATTACGGACAAGCTGCGTAGTAATGATGATAACTAAGATCGCAATTAACACTGAACCCATAGTAATTGGCTGGACACTATCGACACCGTTGATGGTTGTGCTAACGTCCCAAAGCCGAATATTCTCAAGAAAAGAGAAGGCGGAATGCAATTCAGACCACAATAGAATAAGTGAAACGAGGGCAATCATCGTCAGGATCGAACGAACCAATCCCAACGACTGGGCACTGATTGCATCTAAATTGATGACGGGTTCTTCAACTTCGATTGAGCCTTCTACGCTGCTATTGATATTGGCTGAGTCTTCTTCACTTTTAGCACGTTGGGCCAATATCTCAGCGCGGCGCTGTTTGGCACGTTCAAAGGCAATTTTACGCCTTTGGATCAGCATCCATCGACGAATAATGTGGTAAATGACTAATAAGAAGAACCAAATGGCGACAGATGTTTCCAAACGTCCCAGCAGAGCTTGTGAGGTTTGCAGATAGCCGAGGATCGCAGCAAGTGCCGCCAATATTGGGGCAGAAAGCAGTATCCACCATAAAACGGAGCTAACGATATTTTCGCCTGAACCATGTTTATCCATATAAAGCGGGATACCGGCGCGTTTTAGGCTGCTGGTGACCAGACTCAGGGAAATACAGAGCATGATGAAACAGAGTCTGCCGAGGGTTGTGGTAAATTCCCGGTCGCTGTAATGATTAAAGGTGATCAGTGCCATCATGAGAGGCACGATCAGGAAAATGGAAAGACGATAAAAACGCATTGCCCGTTTTATGCGTTCTTCCGGCCACCGAAAATGGGCGATAAATAAGCCATTGGGATGGGCAAACGCTGCACTCAGCATAAAGACCCACAGGACCGGCGTTGTTTCACGTACACCATTGCCGATTGCATTAGCCATCGGATACTGCCAAGCATTTTGCAGGCCATAACCAATGGCTGACCAGAGCATTGGCAGTGGTAATGCCGCGACGATAGACCAAAAAACGGTACGTAAGGTCAGGGTGAAATGGTCTTGTGTTACTTTGCCGATACGGTTGCTGGAGCGCTCAAGAAAGGCATGGTATTGGCGATGTGAGCTAATACTGAAAATCACCAGCAGTAAAGTACCCACCAAATAGAGCAGGGTATCCTGTGTGGTCAGCATACTGTGGATTGCGCCACCCAGTTGCGAAAATGTATCCAGGGATAGCAGGCGTGTCAGATCTTGTACTACCTGCAACGGGTATTTCAGTGAAATGGGATTGACATCTGCAACCCAGAACAGATAACGGTGGGTCGCATCCTGTACTTCTTTTAGGGCATCATTTAACTGGCTGGTGGAGACTTTGAGCTTTGTTAGCTCCAGTATTTCGTTGTCATATCCTGAAAGCAGGGAACTTAACAGCTCTTTTCTTGTACGGATAAGTGAGTCATAGACTTGCTTTTGTGCCGGTGTCAGTGAGCTGTACGTTGGTGAATTTTGGTTGGTATCCCGTTGTAAATGTTCCAGCATTTCTTCATGTTTCAGCCTTTCGACTCGCAATTCGACAATACTTCTGTCAAGTTGCTGGGATTTCGGCATATCAGGAACACGGGTGACTTGGGCTCTTAATACTTCTCCTAGTGCGGTGGAATCACTCAGCCATTGTGCCTGCTCGCGGATGGTATTAAGCGTCTGGCGAACAGTCAGAATATCACTGGCGGCTTTGCGTTGCTGTGAGCTAATGGCATCCATACTTTGAGTTTGCTGGTTGAGCATTTGTGAGAGCTGGCGGTTTTGCTGAAGTTTATCTTGCAAAAACTGAGGGAGTTGCCCGCCACTTTGTTCCGCCAACATTTCGGTATGTTCAAGTGCTGATTCTGCTTTCTGCTGGCGTTGGCTATTTAACTGACTGCGCAGTTGCTGGAGTTTAAGATCCAGTCGTTGGTAGCGTTTTTTGAATAAGTCAGCGCGAACACGGGCAATTTCTTGTCGATTATTGGCAGAAAGCTGGGCTATTTCCAGTTCATTGGTTGCTGCCTTACGGGCATTGATCTCTGCCTGAGCCAGAGTCAATTGTGCTTCCGCCAATGGAGTAGAAGGAGAACCCAAAGATTGGAGACGGGAAATCGCCTCGGTCAGCAGACGTTTTGCCTCAACTTGTTGTTGAGGCAACTGATTAATGGAATCACTGATATCCCGGATCTTGTCTTGTTCTTGCTGTAATTGGCGTCCGTGTTCCAACAATTCGCTACTGGTCTGAATAATCTGTTGTTCCAGATTACTGATAGATTGATTGGCAGGAATAGGGGGAACAGTATCACTTTCAGCAATAATTTTCTGGCGAAGCTCTTTGATGATAGAAGGAAAATTATCAATCGACTGTTGATATTCCTGAGTACGCTCGTTGGCAGATTTTGTATCATTAACCCAATTTATAGCCCCTTGAAGTGATTGCGCGATTTCAGAATCATGAGAATTCTTATTGCCTTCAACCTGCTTCAGCTCTTTTTTCAGTTGGGTATCATCCAACTGTGTTATAGCGGCAAAAGCTGGATTTGCAATCAGCAAGCTGAGAAGTAAACTGATAATCAGGTGCACAATAAGGGGCTCCTTGGCTTTAAAATTCGCTGACGATATCTTTAATTCACTGATTCTCTGTATTCACAGTAGGTTCTTCTGTTGCCACTGCCTGAGCCATTAAGCCTCCCATGCGGGTTTGTGAACCACTGTATAAATTATTGGCAAAATGAATCTGATCGGAGGCAAACAGGTTGATGACAGTTGAACCGAGTTTGAAACGCCCCATTTCCTCTCCTTTTTTCAGGGAAACAGCACCTTCCTGACCCTCTGTTGGGTAAGTCCAGCGTTTGATAATGCCCTCACGCGGTGGTGTGACACAACCACTCCAGACGGTTTCTATACTGCCGACAATTGTCGCACCAACCAGAATTTGCACCATCGGTCCAAATTCTGTATCAAATAAACAGATGACACGCTCATTACGTGCAAACAAATTTGGAACATTTGCTGCTGTCAATGGATTGACTGAGAACAGATCGCCCGGGACATAGATCATCTCTTTTAGCACACCATCGCATGGCATATGGACACGGTGATAATCTTTTGGTGATAAGTAAGTCGTGATGAACTGACCGTTGCGGAACTGCTCTGCCAGTTGATACTGCCCTGCCAGCAGTGCTTCTACAGTGTAATAGTGGCCCTTGGCCTGAATAATTTGATCTTCACGGACAGCCCCAAGCTGGCTGACGGTTCCGTCTGCTGGCAGAGCCAATTGAGTGGTCTCATTGACGATAGGGCGTATGTCCTCTTTTAAAGGACGGACAAAGAACTCATTGAATGTTGAGTAAGCGGTGAATGAAGGATCTTTTGCTTCATTCATGTCTACTTTATAGGCTTTGGCAAAAGCCTTGATGACGAGCTGTGTCATCCAGCCCGCCTTTTTATTGGCAAACCAGCCCGCTAAATGTGTAATGCATTGTTTTGGCAGTAAATATTGTAACCTGATTTTAATATTATCCAGCACGTCAACCTCTTGGATTTTTTCTTGGCAAATTGGACAAAAGTCTACCATTGTACCTGCCATTGTTTTTAATGTCAGTGTATCGTTAATTATTGTCTTATTTCTGACTGTCTGTGAAATTTCGGCGTGGTTTAACCTGTGCCATACTTTCTAAGATCCGCTGATAATTCTCGAAACGTTCTTCTGCAATATCACCTCGATCCAATGCTTCTCTCAAGGCGCAGCCTGGATCATCTTGATGCTTGCAATCGCGGAATTTACATCTGCCAAGATATTGATGGAACTCAATAAAGCCTTGTGTAACTTGTTCTGGCGTTAAATGCCATAAACCAAATTCACGAACACCTGGAGAATCAATCACATCTCCGCCCAGAGGGAAATGGTAAAGACGTGCGGTGGTGGTGGTATGCTGACCGAGACCCGAATTGTCCGAGACTTCATTGACCAGAATATTTTCTGCATTATCCGGCAATAATGTATTGAGCAGGCTTGATTTCCCAACACCTGATTGCCCCGCAAAGATACTGATTTTATCAGCCAGCAGTGAGATGAGTTCAGGGATACCTTCTCCGGTATAGCTCGAAACTTCCAATACGCGATAGCCGATATGACGGTAAATATCCATGACGCTGTTAACCCAGTCACGGCTTTCTGCATCCAGTAAATCAATTTTGTTGAGGACGATCAAAGGCTCGATATTGAGTGTTTCACAAGCAACTAAATAACGATCGATAATATTCAGGGAGAGTTCCGGCAAGATAGCGGAAACAATCACGATTTGGTTGATATTTGACGCAATGGGTTTGATGCCATCGTAGTAATCGGGGCGTGTAAGAACAGAGGTACGTTCATGAACTGCTTCGACTATCCCATTAACTTTGACATCAGATTGGAGTTGTAGCACAGGGCGCCATACAACGCGATCGCCTGTGACTAATGAACGGATTGTTCTTCTGATATTGCAACGCTGTATGGAAGCATCATCGGCTTCGATATCGGCATGTTGCCCAAATCGGCTGATTACCAGGCCTTCCTGCGGCTCACCAAACTGGCTGTCATCCATTTCTGGTTTATTGGTCTCAGCCTTGTTCAGCCTACGCTGATGGTTGGCTTGTACACGGCGTTGCTGCCCTTTGGAGAGTTTATTTTTAGCCACCGAACCTCACTTATTTCATCTATCTTGCTGATTATCGCTGTGAGTGATCAAAAACGTTATGATACATCACGGATACAGACTACCTGTTTTGAAGGAAACTAGGATATATCATGTCAAAAAGTGAGAACAATCTTATCTGGATAGATTTAGAGATGACTGGGCTAGATCCAGAGCGTGATCGCATAATTGAAATTGCGACCATTGTTACCGACCCGGAATTGAATATCCTCGCGGAAGGCCCTGTTATCGCGGTACACCAGTCCGATGAGCAACTGGCATTGATGGATGACTGGAACGTACGGACACACACAGCCAGTGGGTTGGTGGAACGAGTAAAGCAGAGCCAGTGTGGTGATGAGCAAGCAGAAAAAGCCACCATTGCTTTTCTGGAACAATGGGTGCCGGCAGGAAAATCTCCGATTTGTGGCAATAGTGTGGGGCAGGATCGTCGTTTCTTGTTCCGTTATATGCCTGAATTGGAAAAATATTTTCACTATCGCTACTTGGATGTCAGTACGCTTAAAGAATTGGGTCGTCGCTGGAAGCCTGAGATGCTATCTGGTTTCAGTAAGAAAAACACCCATCAGGCATTGGATGACATTCGGGAGTCTATTGCTGAGTTAGTGTATTACCGAGAGCATTTTATCCAGAAATAAAAGGTCGGGCGTGGTACAAATTCGTATCTAAGTCGTCTCTGTGTTGATGATTAAGCTGATAATTTGCTGATTTAATCATCATCCAGAGAGAAAAAATGATTTTTTGTGTTTTAGGGCTTGCCAGAAGAATAATTCCTCGTATAATGCGCTCCCCGTACCGGAGAAAATTTCTAAAGTACAGCACACCAAAATTTAAGCGGGAATAGCTCAGTTGGTAGAGCACAACCTTGCCAAGGTTGGGGTCGCGAGTTCGAGTCTCGTTTCCCGCTCCAAATCTTATCTCGATTTATGATTTTATCTCTTCCTTAGCCACAGTCACCAAAGCCTTAAGCAAATTCCCTGAAATAACTGTGAATGCATATCGATTCGAGGAAAAGATAGCGTGCATGGTAAATTACGCACGCTACCTCCGGTTATGCTATTTAATGCATCTAAATAGGCATTGCTTATTATTTATGACCAAACGTCATAGTACTCTAGCAAGCGTTTTTTAATCTTGTCATCGTAGTGAGAGAAAGCGATAACCTCCGGAGGTGGTGTAAAGTGGGGGTGGAGAGAATTCACCAAACTCTCATAACGGTGTAACAGCCCTTCCTGAATCACCGGTTCCCAATTCGGTTTGATATCCCAAAGGCATTCATAACCCATGCCCAGCATCTGCGACGTAGTTTCTTTTGCTACCACGTCTCGGGAAAGGCCGGCTAATGGTGCCCGTATAGGGGTAAAATCACTGAGATCGATATCCGCATTGCTTTCCCCATATATTGCATTGGCGATATAGTCAGCCAGTAAGGGGGATTGGTGCAGCCCATCCCGATAAGTGCCGGTCACAAGCCAGAGTCCATCTATTCCACATTCTCCAATAAGCGGAAAACCATCTGCCGATATTGGTCTATTGCCTACTTGGATTGAGACTATCTCAGAATAGTACAAATCTGTATGGAGCTGTTCAACCGCACACTCAAGCAGGAACTGTACATCTGATACGGCTGCTTGAGTCCGGGGATTATTTTTTAAGATATTGGTTGCGCCGATATATAAAATACCGTCATTTCTTGGTACGCAATGCAAACCACATGCGAACGCACGATTAGGTGTCCGAATGACGGATGATGGCAATTCCATGCCTTCTGGAAGTTTAAGTAATATGGAAATGCCGTTGCCTGAAAATAGCGGTGGAATTCGTTTTGTGATGTCTGGCATATCAGCAAGGATATCGAGTGAGTGCACACCTGCCGCTATAACGACTTTATCGGCCAAAATCGTTTCGCCATCCTCAAGTTCAACGCCAGTAATAATTTTATCTTTTGATAGAACACGCTTGGCATTTTTTGCGATGATAGTTCCCCCTTCGGCTACAAAAGCAGAATCCAGCACATCGAGCAGCAGATGGGAATTTACGGCGTGTTCATCGGGGATGTAAAGACTCATTAACGGCCGAACAAGTTCGTTGGGTTTTAACCAAGTAATTTGTTTAGGGGCAACCGTTTCATAAGGTTCGTTATAAGTGGTCAGAACATCTTCGATTGCATGAAAATTATCAGTATCTATTTCGTCTGTTCCGGCAGTATTAAGAATGACATGTGTTCCTTGTGCAGTAAAAAGTGATTGATGATTGCCGGATGAGTCTGCGAGTCTTTTAGCCCATTGTGGCCATCGTTTTTTGGCGTTGAAATCCATACTGACTTTCAGCTTTCCATGCTGGCTTGCTATTAGACCTGTCGTGACTTCACCAAAACAGCCATTCATGGCCCCTGCCGCATTGGAAGCGGCATTACTTCTATCCAGACTACCGACGCGGCAGACTGAATACTTTCTGCTGGCGAGTTCATAGGAAATCGAACTGGAGATTGCACCTGAGCCTACAACAATTACATCGTATTTCATGATATTGCTCCTTATAAATTCCCGTCGCGGGTTTTGAAACAGCCATTTGTACACATTCTCTGCGTAGCAATGGCAACAAGGCATTCTCAAGTACGATTCTCTAGAACTGTTTTTTTTACCTTTAACATATAAATATTCAAAATTTTGATTGAATAATATGTGGGCATGTTTGAGTCTGTCAACTTGATGTTTTCATCTATGTGGTACGTGAATTGTTTAATTTTATTTCATTGAATTTAAAGTGTTTATTGTTGTTTTTTTCTGTTTTATTATTGTTTTATGATTGGTAATGTAGTGGGTGTTATACAGTTTTATAATTCAATAAATAAATTGAATTTTATAATTAATGAGGGAGGAAGGGGACATTCTCCAGTTCATCAGGATAGAGAACAAATTTAAGAGTAAATTTTTTAATATGATGAAACCGTTTTGGGGCAGCCAGTACTGAATTAGCTTAAAGTGCGGAATTTTTTTATTTACGCAATGATTTCAAGAAGGTGTTATCACGTGAGATCAAATAGCCAATATCTGCAACAGTGACGCCAAACACCTCCATCAACGATGGCATCATACCCACGACCATAAATTCAGAGGCCGTGAGTATGAATATCGTCTTGAACTTTATTCATGGCGAGGTTTGCCTAATACGACAGAACTTCGTCTTGTAAGCAAAAGCGCTATCAACGCTGCAATAGCATAAGCCGCAGCAGCAGTTCCGAATGCCCATATGTAGCCATCAACGGTATCTATTTGTGTTGCGGCCACAGCCATTAATGCTGAAAGACCAACGGTTGGGCCGAGTTCCATGGCTGTATTCATGACCCCGCCGGCAAGTCCTGCCTGATGCTGTGGCACATTCATTGTAGAAAGTACGGCAGCGCCTGCAAAAGCAAGTGACATACCGATTGCTACCAAAATTAGACTTGGCAGTAATCCAGCAATATAAGTCGTATTTCTATCAATACCAACCAACAATCCAAAACCGAGCGCAGAGATTAGTAGACCAGCACTCGTCATTCGTGCTGCTCCGATGCGACCAACCAGAGGCGCTGCCATTTTTCCTGTCGCGATGAGTGCGATTGCGAACGGCAGGAATGCGGTGGCGGTCATCAATGGTGTCCATCCCAACTCTTGCTGGAGATAGAGTGATAAAATAAAGTTGATAACACCCGATCCAACGGCAGCAAGGAACATGCCAAACAACCCGGTGAGACGGTATCGTTCAAAAACAAATCCCGGTGGAAGAAGCGGGTCACGGACAAGACGTTCGATCAAAGCAAAGGCAATTAATAAGCCAATACCAGTCAGCAGAGGGGTCAGCACGACTGATGATGTCCATGGGTGATCGCCTGTTAATATCAGTCCATAGCTACTTAAGGAAATGCCGAATGTGGCAAGTATCGCACCAATCAGATCCAGTTTAGGCCGATGTTGTTGAGACTCATCAATGCCGGCTGGAAGTATGCGAATGCTTATTAAGCCAATGATTGAAACGATAACCGGAACAGCAAACATCCATCGCCAGGAAATCCAGGTTGTTACTACCCCTGAAAGAATAAATCCTGAGACGGCACCGAGAACAGAAACGCCACCCCACGTCGCCATTGCCCGGCCAAAAGCTCTGGGTTCTGGGAACAACGCCCGCAGTACTGCCATTGCTGCTGGTGCTATCAGGGCACCACCCACTCCTTGAGCAAAGCGCATGGCGACAAGCACTTTGAAACTGGGGGCAATGCCGGCAATAACGGAGGATATACCGAAGATAAATAAACCAATAGCTAACATCCGTCGGCCCTGAAATCTATCTGCCAACCGCCCACCAAAAAGTAGCAAGCCACTGAATGGGAGCCCGTAGGCAGCGAGTACAAGAAGTAAATCGGCAGGTGTGATATTGAATTCTATCGCGATTTTTGGAAGTGGAACGGTGATCAATGCAATTGTGAAGATCAACGTGGTTTGAACGATCGCCAGGATCGTGAATGCCGGACGCTGAGTACTATTTTTGGGTATTGTTGGTTGCGATTGATCGTTGTTTCTGGATGGCAAATTATTTGGCGACATTATGCAAACTCCTGATTGACAAAGACGCAGTATAAAACACGATGACTTCACCAAAATAACACATTCAATTTAATGATTGAATGACAGATTAATATGACTTTGCCTTTTCGTCAATGACTAGTAACCAAGGCTATTTCGTGTATAAATAACGTACAACAATGGAGCTGCATTGGGGGAAGAAAGGATATCTATTGTGTTAGTTAGAGTGTATTTTGAGCGTTTGGAATTTGATTGTACTCAAAGTACTTGCCATGGTTACCAAACAAAGCCATAATAGCGCCCATCTTGAAGTCCTGTTATATAAAAATATTGTTAATCAATGAGTTAAAGTGATTATAATAAAATTTCTGATATAGGGATAGTTAAGGCTGGTAGCAGCCATCAATGATGCGGGAATAGCTCAGTTGGTAGAGCACAACCTTGCCAAGGTTGGGGTCGCGAGTTCGAGTCTCGTTTCCCGCTCCAAATTCAGGACGGTAGATTTTATTGAAGTCTGCAAGTCATAGGAAAAAGCGCCGAAAGGCGCTTTTTTCGTTATCAACCAATAGATTATCAGTCTGTTTTTATAATGCTTTCAGCAACTCTTCTTTACTTACCAACATGTGTTGTATCGCTTTTTGCTTCACATGACCAAAACCCCGCACCTGATTGGGGAGTTCCGCGAGCTGCTGACAGATTGCCAAATTATTGCGATCCATTTTTTCAATCAGAAAATCAATCAGTCGTTCATATTCAAGCAGTAAATTCCTTTCCTGCTTACGCTCTTCTTGATAGCCAAAAAGATCGAAAACAGTACCGCGAAGTGGTTTACATGCGGCTAAAAAGCGGAATAAAGGAATGATCCATGAGCCATACTCTCGTTTTCCACGTTGCCCTGTTCGTGGATCTTTACGGCTTAAAAGAGGAAGGCTGAGGTGAAAACGAATATTGTCTACATTATCAAATTTTGAGCGGAGCTTATCGAAAAAACCTGTTTTGACATAGAGGCGGGCAACTTCATACTCATCCTTATATGCCATCAGCTTGAATAAGTTTTCAGCAATGGATTTAGTAATCTCTTCTGCATTAATCTGCTGGGCGACCATTTGAACCTGAGCTATGCGGCTGAGATAACGCATGGCATAGCGTTCATTTTGATAATCAACCAGCAATTGATATCGGTTCATAATGAGGTCGTCTAGACTTGGTATGTTTTCTGAAGGATAAATATTAATATTATTCAACAAGATATCTGGATTTTCCGCAGCGATGCGGCCTATATGGAAAGCCCGCCGGGCATTATTAGCTGAGTGCCCCAATTCTTGAATCGCTCTGTCGATAGAAGATAACGCGAGTGGGAGTTTGCCTAGCTGCCAGGCATAACCGATTAAGATGATATTTATTTGATCCCTGTCTCCCACTAGGTGGGTTGCCATCATCTCCGCATCAATGGAACGTAATGTTTGGATGTGTTGGTTAAGGGTATTTAGCATTTTGGGCTGATCCAAATCCAACATAGGAGCTCGAAGCATTGTACCGATTTGAGTTTCATGAGTATTCAGTATGCATTTTGTTGAACCTCTTGACATCACTTCCAGTGAGTTCTGCCCTGTTGCGGCAACTAAATCAGCCGCAATAACCAAATTGGCGCGTCCCCGATCAATTCTGACCTGGTGTAGTTTATTCGCATCACGACTCAATCGGACATGAGTGATGGCTTCTCCTCCTTTTTGAGCAAAGCCGGTAAAATTCAGTAAACTGACGGCACAATTATCTAACTGAGCGGCGTTTGCAAGTAGATGCCCGGCGGTAACGATTCCTGTACCACCGATACCAACCAGCAGAATTTCATAAGGTTTTTCCGCACTAGCGAGTGTCGGCAGTGGTAATGTGGGAATAATTTTATCTAAATCTGCCTGTGAAATGATTTTGCTGAGGTCAGAGCGTGGATTAGCATTTTCGACAGTGATAAAACTGGGACAAAACCCTTTCAGACAAGACAAGTCTGAGTTGCAAATATGCTGATCTATCTCGCGCTTAGTCCCTAAAGATGTTTTGACTGGAATGACGGCAAGGCAATTCGATTGTATCTGGCAGTCACCACATCCCTCACAAACCAATTCGTTAATGACGGCACGGCGTACTGCTTTTGGTTCCAGACCCCGTTTTCTTTTGCGGCGCAGTTCTGTAGCACAGGTTTGATCATAGATAATCACTGTTACGCCAATGATCTCTCTAAAGCGTTTCTGCACATCTTCAAGATAATCCCGCCCATAAAGTTTCACTTGGGCAGGAAAGATATTTTTTCCTTTATATTTATTAAGCTCATTTGTTACGACTGCGACTTCCTTCACTCCTTCAGCAAGCATCAAGGAAACAATTTGCGGTATGCTGATACTTCCATCCAGAGGTTGCCCACCCGTCATTGCCACGGCATCATTAAACAGTAATTTATAAGTAATGTGGATGCCGGCGGCTACTGATTGGCGAATGGCTAAATGACCGGAATGAAAATAGGTGCCATCGCCTATATTCTGAAATACATGCGAACGGTTAACAAAAGGAGAATGCCCCATCCAGTCAATACCTTCTCCCCCCATCGGCAGGAGACCGCTTCCCGTATTACGATCCATCCAGGCTGCCATGACATGACACCCAATACCAATTTGGGCTTGGCTTCCTTCTGGCAAGCGGGTTGAAGTGCTATGGGGACACCCTGCGCAGAAATAAGGCGTGCGTTTTGGTAAAGACGTATCGTGCGGAGTGATGGCAGACGACCATTCCAGAGGAATGGAGAGAAATAGATTAAACTGCTGTAACCATCCGGCCAACGGAGCCGCTACTCGGGAAGGGCGTAATTCAACATCTGCGGGCAACAGTTTTTGGCCAAAATGGTTATACTTACCTATTAATCTGACATTTTTTTGTAAATTAACCAAATGATGGGCGAGCAACATTTCGACGACAGCCATTTTTTCTTCAATGACAAAAATATCGGTGGTTTGTGCCGCTAGCTCAATGAGAAGCGGGGATAAAGGATAAACCAGACGGACATGAAGCAAAGCAATGCCTTTTTGTGCCAGTTCGGAAGGAGTTAGGCCTCCGGCCCGCAAAACTTCCATGACATCTTGGTGGGCTTTGCCAACCGTGACCAATAGGGCTTGCGGGCGTTCGCAGGGAGCAAGAAGGAAGTCGATAGGGTTAAGTTTGGCAAAATCTTCAATAGCTTTAAGTTTGTAGGCCAAGCGTTTCTCTAGTTGTAGGCCGGGGAGATCAGGCCAACGCCAGTGTAGCCCATCAGGGCCGGGATCGACTTGGGGAATTTTATAATCAGGGAGTGGCTTGCTTTCTCTGACCGCACCACTTTCTACGACTTCACTGATTGCCTTAAATCCTATCCATGCACCACTTATGCGTGATGCAGCCCAGCCCCATAAGCCGACATCAAGGTAATCAGCAACCGATGCCGGATGCAGGATAGGCATACTCCACGCCACTAAACTGAGGTCAGACTGGTGGGACATTGAGGAGGAGACACAACCGTGGTCATCCCCGAGAATCACCAATACCCCGCCGTGTGGTGAGGAACCATAGGCATTGCCATGTCTTAGGGCATCACCAGAACGATCGACCCCCGGCCCTTTGCCATACCACATTCCGAAGACACCATTAACTTGTCTGTCGGGGTCGGATTCTACTTTTTGCGTGCCTACCAGTGCATTTGCCGCGAGATCTTCGTTGATCGCAGGTTGAAAGCGAATATTGGCCCGAATAAGTTCTTTACTGTGTTGCCATAATACTTGGTCTAAACGGGCCAGGGGAGAGCCTCGATAGCCTGAAACAAAACCTGCTGTGTTGAGATTGTTGAGTTCATCCAGCTCAGCTTGAGTGAGCAGAAGGTCAGCCAGAGCTTCAGTGCCTGTGACAAATTTAGATTGATAATATCGAGCCATGTTTTTGACCCTCTCTGAAGAGAATAATTATCTAATTTTTAATCAAAATTGATGCTAATCTATTTCCTTAAAATACTTACGACAAGCATAAATCTTATTAGATGTTATCTATTTGTTTACTTAATGTTGTTTTTTGTGATGTCGGTCTATTCTAGATTGCTGTTGGAAGCACGTGTGTGCTTTTTGTATCAGTATGGGGAGAATATCTTTTGAGCGTTTAGTGCGGAGATGCAAGTAAAGGGCTTGCCATCTTATCTGAACATGTTCATAATAGCGCGCATTCCTGATATGTAGGCTAAAATAATTGTCTTGTTGTTCATACGGTTAACAAGCATTTTGTAATCAACATTCGGAATATCTCAGGCTAAGATTAGCCGTCAGCGACGCGGGAATAGCTCAGTTGGTAGAGCACAACCTTGCCAAGGTTGGGGTCGCGAGTTCGAGTCTCGTTTCCCGCTCCAGTTCATGAAATCCAAAACTCCATTTACTTCAGAAATTTCCTTCAAGACTCATTTTCTTCAAGACTTAAACCAGTGTCATACCTGTTCCTCTATTTCTTTCCAACACAGCACGAGCCAATCCATTAATGCAGATATCTTGCTAGGAACATAGTGGCTTTTTATTCTTACCAAGTGGACAGGTAATTCTGGAAATTGCCAGTCAGGTAACAGTCTGACTAATTTTCCGCTGAGAATGTCTTCATTGAACAGCCAGGCAGGGCCTGCGTTAATTCCCGCTCCGAGGCAGACAGCTTGATAAATGGCTCCAGCATTATTCAGGTAAAAATTGCCGGATAACTCCACCTGTTCTGTCACATGATCGCGGTGAAATAGCAGGCGGGTAGGATGGGAATTTTGATAGAGCGAATAAATAATCGACTTATGATGGCTCAGGTCTTGTGGATGCACCGGAGTACCGTGTTTTTGCAGGTATTCAGGGCTGGCGCATAATACTCCGACCATATCACCCAATTTTTTGGCAACCAAAGAAGAAGCGGGTAATTTTCCGATACGTATAGCAAGATCAATCCCTTCATGCCGGAGATCCATACATTTATCTGAAAGCACTAAGTCAAATATAATATCGGGATGTTGATGCTGAAAAAGCGTCAGCCACTGCGTGACATAGCGCTCCCCCAAATTGACTGGCGCTGTTATTTTGATTTTACCAGCTAATGATTTATTGCTAATATCACTCAATATGCCATCCATTTCATTCAATAAGGGGCGCATCTGCTCATATGCCATAGTTCCGGCCGTCGTTAGGCTGAGTTTTCGAGTTGAACGGTTAATCAATTGAACTTTTAGCTGATGTTCAAGGGCTGCCAAACGTCGACTGGCAACAGATGGGTCTAATCGCAAGTCTTTTGCTGCTTTTGTCAGGCTTCCTCTCTCGACAATACGAAAAAAGAGATGCCAGAGTGTCAGATCATAATTCATGCTATTTCCGCAATTTATATTTGAGTATCTAGCAATATTATTGCCGATATTACATAAGTAAAATCATACTATCTAGAGGCATTTCTTTAAAAGGTTGCCTGAGACATATTGCGGAGAACATGGCATGCAGATGGTGGAGAAGAAATCATGGAGTCGCTATTGGGTCTTAGCGGCTGTTTGCATGGCAGGGCTGATTTTACCTTTGGAATATACAGGCCCCGCCGTCGCTTTACCTGCGATCCAAGCTGAACTGGGAGGTAGCGGAATTGCGTTGTCCTGGGTCATTAATGCTTTTGCCTTAAGTTTTGGTAGTGCCGTGATGGCGGCCGGGGCGTTGGCTGATCAGTATGGGCGCAAGAAGATGTTTGTGATCGGCATAGCAGGCTTTACTCTATTCTCTGTCGTCGTCAGTATCGCTAACAATGTGGTCTTTCTTGATCTAGTGCGTGGTGTTCAAGGGTTTTTTGCAGCTTTAACTATGGCGGGAGGAAATGCTTCTCTGGCGCAAGAATTTGAAGGAAGAGCAAGAACCAAGGCGTTTGGTTTGCTGGGAACGGCCTTCGGTGCCGGATTGGCATTCGGGCCTGTAATCTCAGGAGTTTTAGTCGAGACTCTGGGCTGGCGTTCTGTTTTTCTATTGGGGGCTGTATTTGGTGGAGTTGCACTGATAATCGGTGGTCTTTATATGCGGGACTCGCGTGATCCCGATGCAGCTAAACTTGATATTAAAGGGCTACTGAGTTTTACGGCATTTCTGGTATTGCTAACATTTGGCATCATGCAGATTCCACAGAGTGGCATAGGTAGTCTCCCTGTTATATTACTGCTCAGTACCGCAGTAATTATGTTGGCTATTTTCATTGTCTGTGAGCTAACCCATGCGCGCCCAATGTTGGATATCTCCCTTTTCCGGTTCAAAAAATTTGTTGGAGTGCAGTTTTTACCTTTGGCAACCGCAGTTTGCTTTATTGTATTACTGATATTGTTTCCGATTCGTCTGATTGGGATTGAGGGTTACAGCGCAATTGAGGCAGGTAAGATGATGATTGCTCTATCGGCCCCAATGCTTTTTGTTCCTTTTCTGGCGGCATTACTGACCCGTTGGATTTCATCACCGATACTTTCTTGCATGGGCTTATTATGCGCAGCGATTGGTCTGGCATGGTTAGCAAATATGCCCGTTGGAACCGAACCGACAATGTTAATGCTCCCATTGCTTCTCATTGGTGTTGGTACGGGTTTTCCTTGGGGATTAATGGATGATCTTTCAATCCGGGTCGTTCCGATTGAACGGGCGGGAATGGCGACGGGTATTTTCACTACCATGCGGGCTTGTGGTGAAGCGATATGTGTAGCGGGAGGATTGGCAATGTTGAATTTCCTTCTGCATATGGGGTTGGGACAGGCTTCCCAACAATCTTCAAGCGTAATTTCGACTGCGGCGAATAATCTGACAACAGGGAACTTTGAGAGTGCCAAAGGATTATTCAGTAGTTTATCAACACAGGAGCTAATGAGCATTTATAGTGGTTCTTTCAGTATCCTAATTTATACCCTGATGGGAATAACATTATTTGCAGCTGCTATTTGTTTTGTGACTTTGAGAAATGATCGAATAGCTGTACATTCTAATTAGTGTGGATGTAATAAAATTTTTATAAAAATAAAGTGTTTGATAAAAATTTGGCTGGGGGTGTTATTATGAATACAAATCCAACTCTATTAGTAAATAAACCATATTGTGCTCCAAAACTTATTCCGTTATCAGATGTGTTATCGTCTTATGAATTAATTAGGCTTGGCAACATTACTTTCGGATTCAGCAGAGGCTATCTTATTTAATGTATTCGATAAGTACGCTTTATTTTGCCAGCGTTGGGAACAGCATCGATTGCCTATGACGGTAGATGAGAACTTACGTTTGTGGGGGCAATTGCAACAAGCTGGTCGTTTAGCTAGTGAAAGTATTGAAACGCTTTTCCGAAGTGCTGGCTCATCGGCAGCATTAAAATTTAAAAATGCGATCAGAACGGTTGCTGGTCTATACGATTACCAGAAAGATAATTTTGAGAAAATGACTTTCCTAACAAAATCGGGTAATCGAATAGGGCGGTATTGGGAGTTTCCGACAACAGCCCAGAAGCTAATAGAGCGAGGCCAAATTGCCTATGATTGGGCTATGCAGGGAGCTGGCTGGATAGGAAGGAGTCCTGATCATGTTTCGTCTGCGTTGGTTGGGATGATGACTCACATTGATGTATTTGAATCCTATTCACAAGAGCGTGCGGATGCTTTGAGAAATTACTTTGCCCATGTGAGTGAGAAAGATTTATACCTGACCTATGCTCTAGTGAATCCACAGGGTGATCGTTCAAAGACACCTGGTGAACATTCCCAAAATATCTATCATACTCTGGGGTTGGTGGAAAAAGTCAGGCTGATGAAACTGGTTTGGGATTCGGTTGGTTCAGAGTTTGCGTCAAGACACCTGCAATATGAAATGTTTTATTCTGGTTCGCATTTTGCCACTTTTAATCGTTTTTATGATCGTTATGATTGGAAATTTTCGAAAGCATTAATTAAAAGTATCAAGGAACCCTAGTCTTATTTTTTGTTTTTTTCACTTTATTTGTGAGGATAAAAGTGCTGACGGGTGATGTTGGCACTTTTTCCTATATTATTGTGCTTGGAACTATATTTGAGCATCTTGAATTGTAATAAATCGGATTTAAACTATCACCTCCTTCGATTAAACTAACTGACTTGTTATTAGCTATCATGATAGCACAGGAATTTGATATCGCTTTTCAGGCAGATCCACAGGAATATATTTCAGTGTGTTGAAAAGTAAAATTTTTGTTAGCACTGGGAAGATAATGTTCTCCATGAACTTCACTGAGAATCTGCGTCTGTAGAATAATGACAATCTAATTAATCGGTTCTCACTCTTTGTCGTATTCAACATAAGTATTGTTGTTATACCCGTTCTAAATAAGGGCAATTATCTTTGTATATTAATCACTGGTGCTGATTAAAAGACCTCTTTTCTTGACCTTTAAAAATCGTAACTGGCGACAGGAGTAAGGAAAAGATGATAAGGACCGGAGAAAAATATTTGGATGATCTGCGTGACGGACGAACCATTTTTATTAATGGAGAGAAAATCACAAATCATGTGGATCATCCTGCGTTTAAGAACGCTATCAGGTCGGTTGCAAGTTTATATGATTATAAAATTGCCCATGCCGATAGTATGACTTTTGAGACAGAAACAGGTAATCAACTTAGTCTGTACTGGCAATTGCCGTCTGCACCGGAAAAGTTAATTGCCCGTGGTCATGCCGCCTATGAATGGGCTAAGCAGACGATGGGTTGGCTGGGAAGAAGCCCCGATTATGTCGCTTCGGCACTGACAGGAATGATAACGCATATTGAGCTGTTTGAATCTTACTCGCAAGAACGTGCTGATGCTTTGCGAAATTATTTTTCCTATGTGAGTGAAAACGATCTTTATTTAGCTTATGCGCTGATTAATCCACAAGGCGATCGTTCAAAAACCCCCGGTGAGCACACGAAGAATATTTATCACACGCTTGGTGTGGTGGAAAAGAATACCAGGGGCATGATTGTCAGAGGCACCAAAATGCTGGCAACAGGGGCTGTTCTGGCAGATGAAGTTTTGGTTGGTTCACACAGGCCACTTAAGCAGGGTATTGATGAACGATATGCGCTCTCGTTTGCTCTGCCGCTCAATACGAAAGGTATCAAAATCATTTCAAGGAAATCTTACGAATTCGGGGTAAATCCCAAGGATTATCCGATATCGTCTCAATTCGATGAAACTGATTCCATGATCTATTTTGATGATGTGCTGGTGCCTTGGGAAAGAGTTTTTGTCTTCGAAGACATTGAGATGGTTGTTAACCAGCTGGATTTAACGGCGTCAGAAGCGATGATGGATATCCAAAGCCTGGCTCGTTATGCGGTGAAATTACATTTTCTGGCGGGCTTGGCTCAATCCATGGTTGAGGTAAACGGCGTTGCACAGCTCCCCGCAGTTAAAGAATCCCTTGCACAGTTGGCCTGTCATGCAATGAATGTTGAGGCGCTGTTCAATAGTGTACTCCATTGCCCAACAGTGCATAACGGGTTTTATTTGCCGGATAAAATGCAGCTTGATGCGTATCGTGTTATCTCGCAGTCAATATATCCAAAGGTACTGGAAACAATAAGGAAATTGGCTGGTGGAGGTGTTTTGATGCTGCCATCAAGCGAAGCAGATTTAGAAAATGATGAGATTTTAGGCATCATTGAGAAAGCTCAGTATTCGTCAGTTGTTTCCCCGATCGAAAGGGTCAGGATGATGAAATTGGTATGGGATGTAATAGGATCTGAGTTTGCTTCAAGGCATCATCAATATGAACTGTTTTATGCAGGTGCTGAGTATCAGACACTGGGACGTCTTTACAATCAATATGACTGGGGGGCATCTAAGGAGTTAGTTGAAAAGATTAAAACGTTCTAAGCGGGTCTTTATCTCACTATCATTGCAGTTGTCCCGGTAGCGGAAGAGTGCCAGTATGCTGACATTGGCACTTTTTACCCGCACGTCTTACCCAAAAGAATCCACCCCAAATAATCCAAAATAAATTGTCGATAAAGCCCTTGCTATCCTTCCGCAACAAGTCCATAATGCCGCCTCATTTTTGAAGAGGCAGAGGAAAATTTCTCCACTACTCCCTGAAGTGGATGTATATTTTTTATTTTCCTGCTGATTTCTGGTTTTTTCTACTAGAATTCAATTCTTGTTTTTTATCCACAGTATTGAAGATTATTGCCGTATTGGGTTACCTGATGATGCTTAACTTGTTACACAGAGTTATCCACAGGGCGTCTTTCTATATTTGAATTTTTTGCTTTATTATTCTAAGTAATAGTCTTTTCTTAACTTATTGATTATTTAAAATAATTAACCTGACTTAAAATCATATTGATTAATATTTATTCACATTTTGTCTGTTGAGCAGAAAAGCATTTTTATTTTATTCACAAGGAAATAGATGCTTTTTTTAATAAGATATTAGGATGATTAATTGTTAAGCATCCCGAGGAAGGCCTTTGGTAATTGCCCGTATCAGACGTTTTTGTTGTGAAGTTTGAACTTCAATTACGTTAGCATTGCGGCGGACCATTTGTTGGTCGATAGCCCAGTGGATATGTTCATCCAAAACATCACTCAAGCCGATTCTTTTTCCCAACGCTAACACAATGTCATCTTGATAAGGTGAGTTACCCAAAGCAACGGAAATATTGCGTAACCAGCGTAAATAACCAATCCGGCGGATTGCCGAACCTTCCGTAATACGCAGGAACTTTTCTTCACTCCAATTAAACAGATCGAGTAATTCAGGAGTATGCAGGGCTGCGCGAGGGCTAAAGTCAGCTTCATCAGTTAGCTGTGAAAAACGGTTCCAGGGACAAATCAGCTGGCAATCATCACAGCCATAAATCCGGTTGCCCATTAGTGGACGGAATTCTTCCGGTATCACACCTTCTAGTTCAATGGTCAGGTAAGAAATGCAGCGTCGGGCATCAATGGTGTAAGGCTCAGCAATAGCGCCCGTCGGGCAGGTGGTCATGCAGGCTACACAACGCCCACACTGTTCTTCTTGGGGAGCATCGACAGGCAGGGGAAGGTCAATCAGCAGTTCCCCAAGGAAAAACCAAGAACCCGATTCCCGATTTAATATAAGTGAGTGTTTACCAACCCATCCTAGCCCGGCTTTAGCCGCCAGTGGTCGCTCCATAATCGGGGCAGAATCGACAAAGGGGCGAAAATTCAGAGTCCCCTGATATTCATGAGCGCTACAATAGCTTTGAATTTGATCACCCAGTTTTTTTAGGCGTTGGCGCAGCAGTTTATGATAATCTCTGCCCAGCGAATATCGGCTAACATAACCCATTTGTGGATTATTAAGTGTGCTGGCAAAAGCCGCTTTAGCGGGCAGATAATTCATGCGTACGCTGATAACCCGTAAAGTCCCGGGCAACAATTCATGAGGGCGGGCGCGCATCATGCCGTGACGGGCCATCCAGTCCATTTCGCCGTGGTATTGTTTATCAAGCCATTCCTGTAGTTTTGGTTCTTCTGTCGATAAATCAGTGTCACAGATACCGACTTGCTGGAAACCAAGGGAGAGTCCCCATTGTTTGATATTTACTGCCAGAAGATTCAGATCGAGAGGGATTGCCATGGAATACAATTTACTGCCGCAAGAGGAAATGTAGCTTAACACAGTGTGGATTGAATACAAAAATGCGGCATGTAGCGTTATAGCAGGGCAGAAGATGTTAAATATCCGTATCCGTATCCGGGTTATGTTATGGTGATTGGCTGGATATTTAACTGATAAGCCTATTATTTTGACTCTTACTCAATAAATAAAATAGATATTTTTCGATGAAAGAACTCGTTTTATCACTTCCAAATGAAAATGCCACGGTTGCATTAGGCAATGCAGTGGCAGCAATCAGCAATCGCGGCTATGTTGTTTATTTATATGGCGATCTTGGTGCCGGAAAAACTACATTCAGTCGTGGTTTCCTACAGGCTCTTGGTCATCAAGGACATGTAAAAAGCCCGACATATACGTTGGTCGAGCCTTACGCCTTGCAACCACGGCCTGTTTATCATTTTGACCTTTACCGTCTGGCTGACCCCGAAGAATTAGAGTTTATGGGGATTCGTGACTATTTTCATCAGGATTCTATTTGCTTGGTGGAATGGCCTCAACAAGGCACGGGTGTTTTACCTGATGCCGATATTGAATTGTATTTAAGTTATGACAGTGAAGGGCGACAGGCGCGTTTTGTCGCATTATCTGATTATGGTGAAAGTTTGTTGGATAATTTGAAGTCCTGTTGAAGGAATACCCGACCATGCTGAATGCTTTTTTCGTGAATGCCCTTTTTGTGAATATAAGCGTGAATATAAGCAAAAAATGGCGTGCCCATTGGGTGATGGTTTGTGTCTTGTTTGTCATGTTGAACCAATTAGCCATGACGACAGCCGCAGCAGCAACGTTATCTGATATTCATGTGGCTAATAGCCCATCTGAAGCGACAGTAACGTTGAAATTCTCTGGTGGGAACCCTGACTATCGATTTTTTCCCCTGCATTCTCCTGAGCGGTTGGTGGTGGATATTCGTCAAACTAGTAAAATTACTGGATTGCCGATGCGTTTGTCCGGTCAGAATTTGGTAAAACTGGTGCGTTCCAGCCAGCCCCCTGATGCCCATCATCAGAGATTGGTACTGGAGCTGGCGGATAAATCTGCGTCTACCTCAGTGGTGAAAAACATGTCTGGTCAATATCAGGTGGTGATTACCCTGAAATCTAATGGCGCAGTGAATAAAACCGCTGTATTCAGTAATAATGCAGCTCAGGATGAAAGTAAGCAATCGCTAACATTCGGTGCTCAATTAACGAAACCAGATACCAAGCCAGTATCGAATCATCATAGTCAGGAGTTGAAAAAACAGGTCGCCAAAACTAAGCAAGGAAAGGGTATACGCCCGATTGTTATTGCCATTGATGCCGGACATGGAGGGCAAGATCCCGGTGCGATTGGGCAAAAAGGGTTGAAGGAAAAAAATGTAACTATTAGTGTTGCACGTAAACTGGAGACTCTTTTACGCAATGATCCTATGTTTAAGCCTGTATTGACCCGGAACGGTGATTATTTTATTTCAGTAGCCGGGCGTTCCGAAGTTGCGCGTAAGCATAAGGCCAATATGCTGGTATCGATTCATGCTGATGCTGCCCCTAATCACAGTGCGAAAGGTGCTTCTGTGTGGGTGCTATCTAATCGTCGTGCAAACAGTGAATTGGGAAGTTGGCTGGAGAAACATGAAAAACAATCGGAATTGCTGGGTGGTGCGGGAAATGTCCTTGCCAATGGGACAGATCCTTTTCTGAGTCAGGCGGTGCTGGATTTGCAATTCGGTCATTCCCAGCGGGTTGGTTATGATGTTGCTGTACAGGTATTAACTCAGCTAACCAGAATGGGTTCTCTGCATAAACGAATGCCTGAACATGCAAGCCTTGGTGTTTTGCGTTCACCGGATATTCCGTCTATTTTAGTGGAAACAGGCTTTATCAGTAATCTGTCTGAAGAAAAATTGTTGGGTTCCGATCAGTATCAGGAAAAATTGGCACAAGCGATTCATTTGGGATTGCATCACTATTTTCTGGCCAATCCGTTACAGACAGCGCCGAAGTAACTCATATATGCCTATCTAAGCAGGCAATAAATCGTAAACGAAGGTCGAATATGGCTATCAAGATATTACCTCCACAATTGGCAAACCAGATTGCTGCTGGTGAAGTGGTTGAACGCCCTGCATCTGTAGTGAAAGAATTGGTGGAAAATAGCCTTGATGCTGGCGCTACACGCATTGATATTGATATTGAACGCGGTGGTGCAAAGTTGATCCGAATCCGCGATAACGGTTGTGGTATTAGTCAGCAGGATCTCACATTGGCACTGGCACGCCATGCCACCAGTAAGATTGCTTCATTGGATGATTTGGAAGCAATTGTCAGTATGGGATTTCGAGGGGAGGCGCTAGCCAGTATCAGTTCTGTCTCACGGCTGACGTTAACTTCCCGTCCTGAAAGCCAGACAGAAGCATGGCAATCTTATGCGGAAGGCCGGGATATGGAAGTCACGGTTAAACCTGCTGCCCATCCTGTGGGAACAACGGTTGAAGTGTTGGATCTGTTTTATAACACGCCTGCCCGTCGGAAATTCCTCAGAACGGAAAAAACGGAGTTCGGCCATATCGATGAAGTGGTGCGTCGAATTGCACTGGCGCGGTTGGATATCGCCATCAACCTAAATCACAACGGAAAGTTAGTGCGTCAGTATCGCCCAGCGAAAGAAGAATCCCAGCATGAACGGCGCTTGGCTGCAATTTGTGGTACGGCGTTTGTACAGCAGGCTTTGACGTTGTCATGGCAACATGATTCTTTGTCTATTAAGGGCTGGGTTGTTGATCCCATGAGTGCCGCAACGGGGAGTGATATCCAATATTGCTATGTCAATGGGCGCATGATGAGGGATCGGCTGATTAACCATGCGATTCGTCAAGCTTATCAAGACTTGATTCAGGGTGAGCAACAGCCCGCTTATGTTCTGTATCTTGAGATAGATCCGCATCAGGTCGATGTGAATGTGCATCCTGCGAAACATGAAGTACGTTTCCATCAGGCCCGTTTGGTGCACGATTTTATTTATCAAGGTGTGGCTGCGGTATTGAAACAGCGAAGCAAGGGAGATGAATTGGCTCTTGGTTGCCAGGAGGCGACTGAAAACTGGGTGCCGGAGAATCGTCTTTCTGCCGGAGAAAATCATTTTCTCAGGAAGAGTATTGCGCCAGCAGATTCGGCCTCTTCTCTACCTCATGCTAATGACAATATCAAGCCGCGGGGATCAGAAAAACAGCCGTCATCTGGTCGTGAGACACAGCAATTGCATCATGGGGAAACCTATCAGAAAAAACAGGGAGAGCTGTACCAGAAATTGATTCAGTGTGCACCGGAAGAAAGGCGCCCTTTGTTTCCCGAAAGAGGAGCTGCATCGGGCAAAACGATCCCTGTTGCATCAGAAAAAATTGCTCCGGCACCGAGTTCATCAATATTTGATCAAGCAACGGTTCCTGCCAAATCAGTGCACATGAGCCAGGGAAAAAACAGCGGTGCCAGTTTGGGGTGTCACTATAGCTTTGGAAAGGTACTGAGTATCTATGCCGGCTGTTATGCTTTTCTTGAATCTACGCTGGGAATTGGGTTGCTCTCTCTGTCGGTTGCAGAACGCTGGTTGAAGCAGGCGCAATTGACGCCGGGGGAACAGGGGCTTAAATCCCAGCCATTGCTGATTCCGTTGAAGCTTGCTCTCAATCAGGCAGAAATGAGCGTCTTGAAGCAGAATAGTGAGTTATTAAAGACTTTTGGCATTGAATCTACAGTCGCGCATGGAAAAGTAACCATTCATGCGGTATCGTTGCCTTTGCGTCAACAGAACCTGCCGAAACTTTTGCCGGAACTGTTGGGCTATCTCGGGGAACAGCCAGCAGCTTCTGCCGGGCAGGTTGCAAGTTGGCTCTCCCGTCATGTGGGTAGCGAACATGAAATGTGGAACATCGCACAAGCTGTCCAGCTTTTGGCTGATGTCGAGCGTCTTTGTCCTCAGCTGGTGGGATCGCCGCCAGCAGGATTATTACAGTTAATTGATTTACAAGCAGTGGTGGCACTTCTTAATCATGAGTGATTTAAAAACTCAACCTTTGCCGACAGCCATTTTCGTTATGGGACCAACGGCTTCAGGAAAAACAGCGTTATCGATCGCTTTGCGTCAACATCTTCCGGTTGAATTAGTCAGTGTCGATTCTGCGTTGATTTATCGTGGCATGGATATTGGGACAGCCAAACCTTCCGCAGAAGAACAAGCACTGGCTCCTCATCATTTGATTGATATTCTCGATCCTGCTGAGACTTATTCCGCTGCCGATTTTCGCCGTGATGCCTTGAAAGAAATGGCAGCTATTACGGCGGCGGGGAGAATTCCACTCCTGGTGGGCGGAACCATGCTATATTTCAAAGCATTACTGGAAGGATTATCTCCATTACCCTCTGCAAATCCTGAAATCAGAGCGCAGATAGAGCAGCAGGCCGAGGAACTGGGATGGGAGGCTTTGCATCAGCAATTACGGGAGATTGATCCGGTTGCAGCGGCAAGGATTCATCCCAATGATCCACAACGTCTTACTCGTGCACTGGAAGTTTTTCGAATTTCGGGTAAAACTCTAACTGAATTGACTGAAACGACTGGAGAAATATTGCCTTATCGCGTTCATCAATTTGCGATCGCTCCTGCAAGTCGTGAAATTTTGCATCAGCGTATTGCCGCCCGTTTTGAACAAATGATCAAATCAGGGTTTGAAGATGAAGTGAAAGCACTTTATGCTCGTAGCGATTTGCATACAGATTTACCCTCCATTCGTTGTGTTGGTTATCGTCAGATGTGGTCTTACCTCGCAGGCGAAATATCTCATGATGAGATGGTTTATCGTGGTATCTGTGCGACACGCCAACTGGCGAAACGTCAGATCACGTGGCTCAGGAGCTGGGACAATGTGACTTGGTTGAATAGTGATCAACCTAAACAAGCACTAAATACGGTCATACAGGTTACTAGTACATAAATTCATTGATTGTGTACAATTGATCAGTACAAAGTGTCATTTTTGAGTAGTTACTTTTTCGAACCGAACGGTTCTTAGTTAAAACAACAAAATAAGGAAAACATAGAATGGCTAAGGGGCAATCTTTGCAAGATCCATTCCTGAATGCTTTGCGGCGTGAAAGGGTCCCGGTTTCTATTTATTTGGTCAACGGCATCAAATTACAGGGGCAGATTGAATCTTTCGATCAATTTGTCATTTTACTGAAAAATACGGTCAGTCAGATGGTTTATAAACACGCCATCTCTACTGTTGTACCTTCCCGTCCTGTGTCTCATCATGGTAGCAACCAGAATGCGACAACTGGTGTTGGGAATTATCATGCTGGCACTAACCCGGCAGCACAACAGGAAAGTGATGTCACTGAGTAAATCAGTGGCTGCAACTGACGTAAATAAAAACATAGGTAGGGAGACTTTACCTATGTTTTTTCCTATGGATTTTTACTCAGCCTGAGGGGTTGCACTGTTGTTTGATCGTTATGAAGGCGGAGAATTAGCCGTTCTGGTGCATGTTTTCTTCTCACAGGAAAAAGATACGGAAAATCTCAGTGAATTCGAATCATTGGTGACTTCCGCAGGTGTTTCTCCTGTGCAGATTGTAACGGGAAGCCGGAAGGCGCCTCATCCGAAATATTTTGTCGGTGAGGGCAAGGCAGAGGAAATTGCCGATGCTGTCAAAAGCAGTGGCGCAGATGTGGTGCTGTTTAACCATACCCTCAGCCCTGCTCAAGAACGCAATCTTGAACGCTTGTGCCAATGTCGTGTTATTGATCGCACTGGGGTGATCTTGGATATTTTTGCTCAGCGGGCAAGAACACACGAAGGCAAACTGCAAGTTGAACTGGCACAGTTACGTCACCTGTCTACCCGCTTGATACGGGGCTGGACTCACCTTGAACGCCAAAAAGGTGGAATTGGTCTGCGCGGTCCCGGAGAAACCCAGCTGGAAAGTGATCGTCGTATGTTGCGTGATAAAATCAAACAGATTTTAGGGCGCCTCAGCAAAGTTGAAAAACAGCGTGAACAGGGGCGTCAGGCACGTAATAAAGCCGATATTCCAACGGTTTCCCTTGTCGGCTATACCAACGCGGGAAAATCAAGTTTATTCAATAAAATAACGTCAGCCGAAGTTTATGCTGCTGATCAGCTTTTTGCCACCCTCGATCCGACGCTGCGCCGCATAGATGTCAATGATGTCGGCACCGTTGTCTTGGCGGATACAGTAGGTTTTATCCGTCATTTACCCCATGATTTGGTGGCAGCTTTTAAGGCTACCTTGCAAGAAACTCGACAGGCAAAATTGTTACTGCATGTTGTTGATGCGGCTGATAATCGTCTGGATGAAAACATTATCGCTGTTGACAGTGTCCTGGAAGAGATAGAATCAAATGAAATTCCTTCTCTGCTGGTGATGAATAAAATCGATATGTTGGAAGATTTTGTTCCTCGCATTGACCGTGATGAGGAAAATCGGCCTATCAGAGTCTGGTTATCTGCACAGACAGGCGAAGGTGTTCCATTATTACTGCAAGCATTGACTGAACGCCTTTCAGGTGAAATCGCACACTATGAATTGCATCTTCCACCAGAAGCGGGCCGCTTGCGTAGCCGTTTCTACCAGCTTCAATCTATTGAACGTGAATGGATGGAAGAAGACGGTCAAGTGGGTATAGAAGTCAGGATGCCGATGGTAGATTGGTGCCGACTGTGCAAACAAGAGCCAAATTTAACTGACTATATTGTCTGATTGATTGGCTCAGAGCAACAAACAAGGTATTATTTTATCTGCCATTTCAAGGTGCTTATAGTCATGGAGTAGCGGTGATGGAATGGCGGTGGTGAAATGATTGTGCCAGAATTGCAGTAATAGGATCAGCACTGTCAAAAGTATCACCCAATAATATTGGTTGCTTACAAAAACGATGAAGTTTGTCGTTTCTGCCCATGGAGGCCGCTGTCAGACCTATCCGGGATAGGCAACGGCCTGGGAAGTGGGAAGCCTCACCCGTTTGGGTGGAGAGCAGTCACCTCTGAAAAACCAGTGAAAAACTAAAAAGTGGAGCTAAAACATGGCGTGGAATCAGCCCGGTAATAACGGACAGGACCGCGACCCGTGGGGAAGCAGCAATAATAATGGCGGCAACTCCGGCGGCAACAATAGCAACAATAAAGGTAGTCGAAATCGTGGGGCAACTGATCTCGACGATCTGTTCCGTAAACTGAGCGAAAAACTTGGTGGTTTCGGTAGAAACAAAGGTGGAAATGGTTCTGAACAGACCCCTAAATTTGGTGGGCGTCTGATTGGCCTTGCCGTTGCTGCTGTAGTTGTTGTCTGGGTTGTAAGTGGTTTCTATACGATTAAAGAAACAGAGCGTGGTGTGGTTACTCGGTTGGGTAAATTTGCCCATATTGTTCAGCCTGGCTTGAACTGGAAAATGACGTTTATCGATCGGGTTCGTGCCGTTAACGTTGAATCTGTTCGTGAACTGGCGACAACGGGTATCATGCTGACATCAGATGAAAACGTTGTGCGTGCTGAAATGAACGTTCAGTACCGTGTAACTGACCCTGCGGCCTATCTTTTCAATGTCACCAATCCTGACAATAGTCTGCGTCAAGCAACAGACAGCGCAGTGCGTGGGGTAGTTGGCAAATACACAATGGAAAAAATCCTGACGGCAGATCGTACAATTGTACGTAATGACACTCAGAAAGTACTGGAAGAAACTATTCGTCCGTACAAGATGGGTATTACGCTGCTGGACGTTAACTTCCAGGCTGCGCGTCCACCGGAAGAGGTGAAAGCTGCATTCGACGATGTTATCGCCGCCCGTGAAGAAGAGCAAAAAACGATTCGTGAAGCAGAAGCCTACAAAAACTCTGTTCTGCCAATCGCTAAGGGTGATGCTCAACGCATTATTGAAGAAGCTAAAGCCTATAAGGTGAGTGCGATATTGAATGCTCAGGGTGAAGTGGCAAGTTTCGCCAAAATACTGCCTGAGTATAAAGCCGCACCAGAAATTACTCGTGAGCGCCTTTACATTGAAACTATGGAGCGTGTTCTGAGCCATACCCGCAAAATTATTGCGAACGAAAAGAGCAATAACATGTTGGTATTGCCGTTGGAGCAAATCCTGCGTCATCAGGCTGAAGCACCAAAACTTCAGCCAGGAAGCAAGGTAACTTCGGAGCAGGGCCACACGACGCACTCAACATCGACGCAAAGGCACTCAAGTTATAATTCTGGTTATGACAGCTCTGGCTACGGAAATTCAAACAATCTGCGTGGTGATACGCAAAGACAAGGGAGACCATAATCATGCGTAAGTCATTCGTCTTTGTTATTGCTGTCGTATTGGTCGTGTTGTATTCGTCGATATTTATCGTGTATGAAGGTCAGCGTGGCATTATGCTGCGTTTTGGTAAAGTGATGCGTGACTCTGAAAATAAACCTTTGGTTTATCAGCCCGGCCCGCATTTCAAAATTCCATTTATTGAAACAGTTAAAACACTTGATGCCCGAATCCAGACTATGGATATCAAGGCTGACCGTTTTCTGACAAGTGAAAATAAGGACCTGATTGTTGACTCTTATCTGAAGTGGCGCATTGAAGATTTCAGTCGCTATTATCTGGCAACAGGTAATGGAGAAATTTCTCAGGCTGAACTGTTGTTGAAACGCAAATTCAGTGACCGTCTGCGTTCTGAAATTGGTCGTCTGGATGTGCGCGGGATCGTAACCGATTCTCGTGGTCGTTTGACGACAGATGTCCGTAATGCGTTGAACTTGGGAACAGATGAAAGTGACTCAAGCGCAGATAGTGATATTGCTTCAGCTGCGGCACGTGTAGAGAAAGAAACGAAAGTTAAACAATCCGTCCTGAATCCGAACAGTATGGCGGCTCTGGGGATTGAAGTTGTGGATGTTCGTATCAAGCAAATAAACTTGCCAGATGAAGTCTCTGGTGCAATTTATCAGCGTATGCGTGCGGAACGTGAAGCTGTGGCTCGTCGTCATCGTTCACAAGGTCTGGAAGAAGCGGAGAAAGTCCGTGCAACTGCTGATAAACAAGCGACTGAAATCAAAGCTGAGGCAAACAGCCAGGCATTGGTTTTACGTGGTGAAGGTGATGCACAAGCGACCAAACTGTTTGCTGACGTTTTCAGTGAAGATCCTGAATTCTATGCATTCATCCGTAGCCTGCGTGCTTACGAAAAGAGCTTCAATAATGACGGTAACATTATGATTCTCAGCCCAGATAACGATTTCTTCCGTTATATGAAAGAGCCATCTAAGCAGCGCCATAGTTCGAATGATTGAGTGGTGTTGACAGGTTGATTACCTTAAATCACTTTCATTGAAAAAATACGGCTGACATGTTTGGCCGCTTCCTAAGCCACTGTAAAAAATGTACAGTGGCTTTTTTGTATACGGTCATCATTCCCAATGTTTACTTATTATCCCATTTATATGACGAAACGAAATAACAGAAGTGACAAAAAATACTGAAAGGTGCTAAATGAGATGGTAGAATCCATTTTTAAGCAACCGAGTGAAATTTTGAAATGGGTAAGAACGTTGTCGTATTGGGCACCCAATGGGGTGACGAGGGCAAGGGTAAAATCGTCGACTTGCTGACTGAACGAGCTAAGTATGTAGTTCGTTATCAAGGGGGCCACAATGCGGGCCATACACTAGTCATCAACGGTGAAAAAACCGTTCTCCACTTAATCCCATCTGGGATCTTACGTGAAAATGTCATTAGCATTATCGCAAATGGGGTCGTTTTAGCACCAGATGCTTTGATGAAAGAGATGAGAGAGCTTGAATCACGTGGGATTCCTGTACGTGAACGCTTACTGATTTCTGAAGCCTGCCCGCTGATCCTGCCTTATCATGTTGCATTGGATAATGCCCGCGAAAAAGCACGTGGCGCTAAAGCGATTGGCACTACTGGTCGTGGCATCGGCCCGGCATACGAAGATAAAGTTGCACGTCGTGGTCTTCGTGTTGGTGATCTGTTTGATAAAGAAGCCTTCGCTGCCAAACTGAAAGAAATCATTGATTATCACAATTTCCAACTGGTTAACTACTACAAAGAACCGACTGTTGATTATCAGAAGACGCTGGACGACATTCTGGCTGTTGCTGATATCCTGACTGGCATGGTAGTTGACGTTTCTGATCTGCTTTACAAAGCAACTCAGAAAGGTGAGCTGGTGATGTTCGAGGGTGCACAAGGAACACTGTTGGATATTGACCACGGTACTTACCCTTATGTGACTTCTTCCAATACCACTGCGGGTGGTGTTGCAACTGGTTCCGGTCTGGGTCCACGTTATGTTGACTATGTTCTGGGTATCATCAAGGCTTACTCTACCCGTGTTGGTGCAGGCCCATTCCCAACCGAACTGTTTGATGAAACTGGTGAATACCTGCGTCAGAAAGGTCAGGAATTTGGTGCTACTACAGGTCGTAGTCGTCGTACCGGCTGGCTGGATATCATTGCTATTCGTCGTGCGATCCAAATCAACTCCTTGTCAGGCTTCTGCATGACCAAACTGGATGTGCTGGATGGCTTGAAAGAAGTGAAAATCTGCGTTGGCTATCGCCGGCCTGATGGCTCCGTAATTGACATTACGCCATTGGCGGCAGAAAACTGGGAAGGTCTGGAAGCCGTTTATGAAACGCTGCCAGGTTGGGATGAAAGTACCTTCGGTGTGAAAGATCACAGCCAGTTGCCACAAGCAGCATTGAACTACATCAAACGTGTAGAAGAGCTGACTGGTGTTCCTGTTGATATTATTTCTACAGGCCCAGATCGTGCAGAAACGATGATCCTGCGTGATCCATTTGATGCTTAATTGATAATTTAATCTTTTAGGCATACATAACCGGGCTTAATGCCCGGTTTTTGTTTTTTAAGAAATCAAGAAGCAAGCCGCTCTGTTTTGCTTAATTTTAAAAATACCCACATAATGATGAACAACTAACGAAAACCAATATACAGAACAGACATTTTTTGGTTCCAAATAAACCCCCGTTATATTCAGTCTCCCAGAGGTGAGTGTGCAGTTAACCAGTTTTACCGATTATGGATTACGTGCTTTGATTTATATGGCTTCTTTACCAGCAGGTCAAATGACGAGCATTACAGAGGTAACTGAAGTTTATGGTGTCTCACGTAACCATATGGTAAAGATCATCAACCAACTTAGTCATTTAGGGTTGGTGAAGGCTGTCAGAGGAAAAAATGGTGGCATTAGTCTGGGTAAACCTGCCAGCGAGATCAAAATTGGTGATGTGGTTCGCTCATTAGAGCCACTTGCATTGGTTAACTGTAGTGCTTGTCAAATCACGCCTGCATGTCGCTTAAAATCAGTCTTGAATCAAGCAGTAGAGAATTTTTTGGAAGAGTTGGATAAACATACTTTGACCGATATGGTTAAAGACAATCGTCCCCTTTATCAGTTGCTTCTGGCTAGTGAAGTAAGGGGATAAACAGCTTGCTGATGACAACAGAGGAATGACGATGTCAAAAGATCCTTTTCAGGAACGAGAGGCTGAAAAATACGAATCTCCAATTCCAAGCCGTGAATACATCTTGGGTATCATTTCTAAACACACCGCTCCGGTAAGCCGTCAGGAATTAGCACAAGAACTTCAATTAACCAGTGCAGATGCACAGGAAGCATTGCGCCGCCGTTTGCGGGCAATGGAACGTGATGGACAGTTAGTTTTTACCCGTCGTCAATGTTACGCGCTGCCAGAGCGTTTAGATTTATTGAAAGGAATGGTGATCGGTCACCGTGATGGCTATGGTTTCCTGCGGGTAGAAGGCCACAAAGAAGATTTTTATCTATCTGCCGAACAGATGAAAATGGCTATCCACGGTGATGTTGTACTGGCACAACCTTTGCGACCAGACAGAAAAGGCCGCATTGAAGTCCGTATCGTACGAGTGCTGGAGCCGAAAAACAGCCAAATAGTTGGCCGGTATTTCATAGATGCAGGCATGGGGTTTGTCGTTCCTGATGATAGCCGCCTGTGTTTTGATATCTTGATCCCGAAAGAAGATACTTGCGGAGCAAGAATGGGGAACGTCGTGGTGGTTGAATTAACAAATCGCTCGACTCGCCGTACTAAAGCCATAGGCAAAATTGTTGAAGTATTGGGTGAAACGATGGGAACGAGCATGGCGGTTGAAATTGCGCTTCGTACCCATGAAATCCCACATAGTTGGCCACCCATGGTAGAAAAACAGGTGGCTGATTTAGATGAGAATGTTCCTGAATCCGCCAAACAAGGCCGTGTTGATTTACGTGAATTGCCGTTGGTAACAATCGATGGCGAAGATGCCCGTGACTTTGATGACGCGGTATATTGTGAAAGAAAACGCGGTGGTGGTTGGCGTTTGTGGGTTGCGATTGCTGATGTGAGTTACTACGTTCGTCCACAAACAGCTTTGGATACAGAAGCACGCAGCCGTGGTAATTCGGTCTATTTTCCGTCCCAAGTTGTACCAATGCTGCCAGAAGTGCTGTCGAATGGATTGTGCTCCCTCAATCCAGACGTTGATCGCCTGTGTATGGTGTGTGAAATGACCATTTCTGCCCAAGGCAAATTATCTTCCTATAAGTTTTACGAAGCGGTGATGAATTCACATGCGCGTTTGACCTATACGAAAGTTTGGAAGATTTTGCAGGGTGATCAAGAACTGCGTGAACATTACAAGCCGCTGGTGACTCATATTGAGCACCTGCATGAACTTTATCAGGCTCTGGAACACGCACGCGAAGATCGTGGGGCGATTTCGTTTGAATCTGAAGAAGCCAAATTTATTTTTAACGCGGAACGCCGTATTGAGAGTATTGAGCCAGTTGTACGCAACGATGCTCATAAACTTATCGAAGAATGTATGATTCTGGCTAACATTGCGGCTGCCCGCTTTGTTGAAAAACATAATGAGCCAGCGTTATACCGTATTCATGATCGCCCGAGAGAAGAGAGCATCCTGAATCTTCGTTCGGTCTTCAATGAACTGGGGTTGAGTTTATTGGGTGGCCTGAAGCCAGAGCCGAAAGATTATGCGCAATTGATGAAAGATGTCGCAGAGCGACCAGATCACGAATTGCTGCAAACAATGCTGCTGCGCTCCATGAAACAGGCAATTTATGAGCCTGAAAATCGGGGGCACTTTGGTCTGGCGTTGCGTGCTTATTCTCATTTTACTTCACCGATCCGCCGCTATCCTGATTTGGCATTGCACCGTGCTATCAAATATTTATTGGCGCAAGAAAACGGTGTTGTTGAGCATCGCGAGACGCCAACAGGTGGCTGGCACAACGATATGGAACACATGCTGCAATTGGGCGACCACTGTTCCATGAGTGAACGTCGTGCAGATGAAGCGACAAGAGATGTAGCTGACTGGCTGAAATGTGATTTCATGCAAGATCAGGTGGGTAATGTTTTCACCGGACTTATTACCAGTGTGACTGGTTTCGGTTTTTTTGTCCGCTTGAATGATCTGTTCATTGATGGTTTGGTCCATGTTTCGACTCTGGATAATGATTATTACAGATACGATAATGTCGGCCAGCGCTTGATTGGTGAGTCTTCCGGGCAAACATATCGCCTTGGTGATGAAGTTGAGATCCGTGTGGAAGCCGTAAATATGGATGAGCGTAATATTAATTTCACCTTGCTGTCCTCGACACGTAAAGCGCGTAACCAAGGTAAAACAGCGCGTGATAAGGCGAAAAAAGGCAACTCAAATTCAGAGCGTAAGAATGGTAAAAAAGGCCGGGATTATAAAAAAACAGCCAATTTTGAGCCAGATAGCGAATTTCATAAAAAGAAAAGTACGGAAAAACCTAAATCGTCTAAGCAAAGCAAAAAGAAAAAACAATCAGACACAACCAAAAAAATTACGGCAAAATTGAAAGCAAAACGTGCAAAGAAAAGCATGAATTAATTGCCCATAAAAACAGTCAGTAAAAATAGTCAATCAGTGAGTTAGGTATCAGCCAGTCATGAGTGAAATTATCTACGGTATCCATGCCGTTAAAGCCCTGTTGGAACGTGATCCACAGCGATTCATGGAAGTTTATGTATTAAAAGGGCGTGAAGATCGTCGTTTGACTCCATTGTTGCAGGAACTGGAAAGTATCGGCATTGCGGTGCAACTGGCCAATCGCCAATGGTTGGATGCCCAGACAGAAAGTGGCGTACACCAAGGAATCATTGCCCGGGTCAAACCGAGTCGTCAGTATCAAGAAAATGATTTGCCGGATTTGTTATCCCGGATGGATCGCCCATTTCTGTTGATACTGGACGGTGTTACTGATCCCCATAATTTGGGGGCTTGTCTGCGTACTGCTGATGCTGCGGGAGTTGATGCGGTTATCGTTCCCCGTGATCGCTCAGCACAATTGAATGCGACAGCTAAAAAAGTTGCCTGTGGTGCCGCAGAAAGCGTGCCACTGATCCGTGTGACCAACCTTGCCCGTACTTTACGTTTGCTGCAAGAACACAATATCTGGATTGTCGGGACGGCGGGTGAAGCCACTCATGCGTTATACGAGAGCAAATTAACTGGCCCGATGGCCTTAGTTATGGGGGCGGAAGGCGAAGGAATGCGTCGGCTGACCCGTGAACATTGCGATGAATTGATCAGTATTCCAATGGCAGGCTCAGTTTCTTCCCTGAATGTATCGGTTGCAACAGGGGTATGCTTGTTTGAAATCGTACGTCAGAGAAGCGCCCAGTAATTTTTACCTATTTCAAATCGTTTGAAAGAAGAATAAACGCGTTTTTCTCCTACCCGTACCTTGAGTTTTTTATATTGTACGGGTATAGTGACGCGTCGATTTTTCAGCCGTACTAAACACGTTCCTTGCCTCCATGGGCCACGGCTGACCCTGACAGGAGGCTGAATAATCCGTAAGGAGCAATGCTAATGCGTCATTACGAAATCGTTTTTATGGTCCATCCTGATCAAAGCGAACAGGTTCCGGGCATGATCGAGCGTTACAGTGCGACTATCACTAACGCGCAAGGTCAGATCCACCGTTTGGAAGACTGGGGTCGTCGTCAATTGGCTTACCCAATCAACAAACTGCACAAGGCTCACTACGTTCTGCTGAACGTTGAAGCGCCACAAGAAGCGATTGATGAACTGGAAACTAACTTCCGCTTCAACGACGCCGTTATCCGCAGCATGGTTATGCGCGTTAAGCACGCAGTAACTGAAGCATCACCAATGGTTAAGGCTAAAGACGAACGTCGTAGCCGTGATCTGGCTCTGGAAGAAGACCTGGTTGATGATGCTGATGAAGCTGGGGATTCTGAAGAGTAATTACCGTGACAACCAATCGTTTGGTGCTTTCTGGCACAGTGTGCAAGGCACCGATACGAAAAGTCAGTCCATCCGGTATTCCACATTGTCAGTTTGTGCTTGAACATCGTTCACAGCAACAGGAAGCCGGATTCAGCAGGCAGTCATGGTGCAGAATGCCCGTTATTGCCAGCGGACAGTTGTTACAGGAATATACTCACAGTATAACGGTCGGCAGTCGAATAACTGTTTCAGGATTCATTAACTCCCATTATGGGCGCAATGGTCTGAGTAAACTGGTTCTTCATGCCGAGCAGATTGAATTGATAGATTCTGGAGACTAGCCAAATGGCACGTTATTTCCGTCGTCGCAAGTTCTGCCGCTTCACAGCGGAAGGCGTACAAGAGATCGATTATAAAGACATTGCTACGCTGAAAAACTACATTACCGAAAGCGGTAAAATTGTACCAAGCCGTATTACCGGCACTCGTGCAAAATACCAGCGCCAGCTCGCTCGTGCTATCAAGCGTGCGCGCTACCTGTCTCTGTTGCCTTATACTGATCGTCATCAGTAATAGGCTCAGTCCATTAACGACTTTGAGAGGATAAGGTAATGCAAGTTATTCTGCTTGATAAAGTAGCGAACCTGGGTAGCCTGGGTGACCAAGTTAACGTTAAATCGGGTTATGCCCGTAACTTCTTAGTACCACAGGGCAAAGCTGTTCCTGCAACTAAGAAAAACATCGAATTCTTCGAAGCTCGCCGTGTTGAACTGGAAGCCAAACTGGCTGACGTTCTGACAGCAGCGCAAGCTCGTGCAGAGAAAATCAACGCACTGGGTTCTGTTACCATCGCTTCTAAAGCGGGTGACGAAGGCAAACTGTTCGGTTCTATCGGTACTCGTGACATCGCTGATGCAGTAACTGCTGCTGGTGTTGAAGTATCTAAGAGCGAAGTTCGCCTGTCTAACGGCGTTCTGCGTACTGTTGGTGAGCACGAAGTTCACTTCCAAGTACACAGCGATGTATTCGCACAGTTGAACGTTAACATCGTTTCAGAAGCTTAATTTTTGATTAGGCTTACGAACATGTGACGAAAGAACGCTGGCATAGCCAGCGTTTTTTGTTATCAGCCCTGATTAACCCCCTTCACGCGTTTACCCATCTGTATAGTGCTGTTATGCTTGAGTCTTCACTCATTTAATAACAGGTATTTTCATGACAAAACCTTCTTTTGACTCTATTGAAGCACGCGCAAGTTATGGTATTGGCTTGCAAGTTGGCCAACAATTACAGGAATCTGGTTTGCAGGGTTTGGAGCCAGAAGCGCTTTTGGCGGGATTGTGTGATGCGCTGGAAAGCCGCACTCCTGCTATTCCTGTAGAAGAACTGCATCGTGCTCTGCGCGAAATACATGAACGTGCTGACAGCGTTCGCCGTGAACGCCAGCAGACGATGGCAGAAGAAGGCAACAAATTCCTGACAGAAAATGCCCAGCGTGAAGGGGTAGACAGCACTGAATCCGGGCTGCAATTTTCTGTCCTGACACAAGGTGAAGGTGCAATCCCGGCTCGTACTGATCGTGTTAGTGTTCACTATACTGGTCGCCTGATTGATGGCACTGTATTTGATAGCTCAGTACAGCGTGGTACACCAGCAGAATTTCCTGTAAGTGGCGTGATCCCAGGCTGGATTGAAGCGCTGACTCTGATGCCAGTAGGTTCTAAGTGGGAACTTTATATTCCTCACAATCTGGCTTATGGTGAGCGTGGTGCGGGCGCATCCATCCCTCCTTACAGCACACTTATCTTTGAAGTAGAATTACTGGAAATTTTATAATTCTATTTCAATGGAATAGCCGGTTAACCGGCTATTTTTTTGTGTGAATTTAGCTGTAATCGGTAAATAAAGTATTCGCCATTACAGTAAAAAGTGCGTTAAAAATGTAGTTTCTTTCAAGTGATATATACCCAATAGATTTCGAGTTGCGGCATGGCGATAAGGAAATGAATCCTCGACATAGATAACAGCCATTCAAGTAGCAATTTGAAAGCATAAGGGGATAGCTGAACAAAGAATGCAGAGGTGTATGATGCTACAACAAGTCTGCCAATTGGCACGGGAAGCGGGTGCAGCGATCATGGAGGTCTATCTGTCTGAACAACCGTTGCAAGTAGAGCACAAGACGGACAATTCACCTGTTACAGCTGCGGATATTGCAGCACATAAAATTATCAAAGCTGGATTGTTGCGGATTGCCCCTGATATCCCCTTGTTATCAGAAGAAGATCCTCCTATATGGGAAGAACGGCAAAGCTGGCAGCGTTACTGGTTGGTTGATCCACTGGATGGTACAAAAGAGTTTATTCGCCGGAATGGTGAGTTTACTGTCAATATCGCATTAATTGAGGATGGCATACCTGTTATGGGTGTCGTTTATGTCCCTGCACAGAATATTCTGTATTCGGGGCAGGGACGTCAGGCGTGGAAGGAAGCCAATGGACAGACACTTCCGATTAAAGTTGTGCCTGCAACACTGCCAATTGTGGTAGTTAGCCGCTCTCACCGAGATGATGAAGAATTAAATGATTATCTTGCTCAATTAGGGGTTCACGACATACTATCGGTTGGGTCTTCACTTAAGTTTTGCATGGTTGCGGAAGGAAAAGCCCAGCTTTATCCACGCTTTGGGCCAACGAATATCTGGGATACGGGTGCCGGACATGCTGTTGCAATTGCCGCAGGTGCACATGTTACCGATTGGGAAGGAAAAACATTGAATTACTCCCCGCGTGAGTCTTTCCTGAACCCGGGTTTTAGAGTCAGCATCTTTTGAAGCTCAGGTGATAATGGCCCACTGCCGTGGAACCATTATCACTGAACTATTATGAAAAGATTATCGTCATTTAGAATCCGATTGGGATGAAAGTTATTTTTTCAGTTCTTCTTCAATAAGGCTGATAACGTGCGTGATCTCTTCATTACTCAACTTGCCGTCTTTGACAAATTTCACGTTACCATTTTTATCCAGCACAATAATTGCTGAACTCTTCGGTTCCAGTCCCCATGCTTTTTTGGCCAGTCCATTGCTGTCGACAATAAATTGTGACCATGGAAACTGTTTTTTGCTGTCTTCAAGGTTATTACGAACGAAGACGCTGGTGCCAAAAATAGCATCGTCGGTATTTACGATACTGGTTGTTTGATATTTATCTTTTGGTAAGCCGGCATTTTTTAATGCTTGAATCAGAGGGTCATTCATCTCTTTTGCGGAACTACGGCCAGCAATGTGCTGGATAGTTCTTACTTTTCCCGGAAGTTCAGTACTGTCCCAATTTTGGTAGCTGAACTTGCCATCGTTGAATAACAGCTCACCTTTATCGGTCACACTGACCGCAGGAACTTGTTGTTCTGGTGTGATGTTATGGGCGAAAGCAAATATTGGTATCAAACTCAATATTGCAGATAACGCAATGTTTTTTATCATATTTATTCCTCATTTGGCATGGTGTGGCATGTTATCAGGGAACGTCATATTCAGCATAGCGCTTGTTGACTGGTCTGTCCTCATTAAAAGCAACAATTTGGTAACATTTAGCGTGAAATATAAGCAAACCAGGAAGTAATAATCATTAATTATATTTTATTTCAACATGTTATGTGAAATTGGTGATTGAATCTTAGGGATCGGGGAACAAATTTCCATATATGTAGTCTATACATCTGACATGATAGTGATATGTCTTCTGATTCACTAAGTAGTGATGCAGTAGAATGATACCGTAAGAAGCATGGGAGGAAAAAAACAGAGATGAAAATCTTTCACCATTATAACCCACTGAAAATTGCTCTCTACGTAAAAACTCTATTTCGTGGGCGTTTATATATCAAGGATATGGGCGCTTTTGAATTTAACTATGGGAAAATCTTACCACCGAAGATAAAAGATAAACGTCATTTCCATGTAATGAGCGAAGTCAATCAGCAAGTATTGCGCTTACAAACCGAAATGGGATAGCTTTTCTGCAATGACTTATTTACTGATAGATATGTGCCATTATCGATAGCACATTATTAGTATAATAAACGGCCTATTGGCCGTTTTTAGTTTAACTCTCTGTTGTTACGCTTCTTCACGCTTCATACGACTGCTCAATGCTGGATTGATTGATTTGGCCAGTAGTATCGACTATTTTCGTTACCAGCAATTGATCGATTTTGTAATTATCGATATCCACAACTTCAAATTTATAACCACTGAATTTCACAAAATCTGTGCGTTTTGGAATTTTCCGCAGGCGGAACATCATAAAGCCAGCGATGGTTTCATAGTTGCTGGAGTCGGGAAAATCGTCGATATCCAATACCCGCAGTACATCTTCAATCGGTGTACCACCTTCAACCAGCCATGAATTTTCGTCACGGACAACAATTTGTTCTTCTTGCCCCTGACCGATTAAATCACCCATTAAGGTGGTCATGACATCATTAAGTGTAATAACACCCATGACTAAGGCGTATTCGTTGAGAATAATTGCGAAATCTTCACCCGCAGCTTTGAAACTTTCCAATGTATCAGACAATGAAAGAGTATCAGGGATCATCAAGGCATTGCGTATCTGAACGCCATCTTTCAGATTGAGGCTTTGCCCACTCAGGACACGATTGAGTAGATCTTTCGAATCTACATAACCGATAACATGATCAATATCGCCATCACAAACAAGAAATTTTGAGTGTGGGTGAGTTGAAATTTTTTCTTTGATATTGTTTTCGTCTTCACTTTTGTCAAAGTACACCACGCTTTCACGGGAGGTCATGGCAGAAGGGACGGTACGGGATTCCAGTTCAAAAACGTTTTCGATTAATTCATGCTCCTGCTTGCGTAATACTCCTGCAATGGCTCCTGCCTCAACGACAGCATAAATATCGTCAGATGTAATGTCTTCATTACGTTCCATCGGGATCTTAAAGATTTTGAATATATAGTCAGCGAGGCCATTGAATAACCAGACCAGTGGTCGGCAAATTGTCAGGCAGAAACGCATGGGATTGACAATTCTGACGGCAACGGCTTCGGGTTTAATCATTCCTATGCGTTTCGGGGTTAGATCAGCAAGCAGTATAAAGACACTAGTGACAATAGCAAAAGAGCAGATAAAGCCGAGTTGATCTGCCCATTCTGGGCGCATGAATTGCACGAATAAAGTTTTCAGCGCGGGGGAAAAGGCAGATTCCCCCACAACTCCAGCAAGGATAGCTACGGCATTCAGACCAATCTGGACAACCGTAAAGAACATGCCGGGGGTTTCTTGTAGCTTAAGTACATGGGCAGCATTGAGATTTCCTTCATCTGCCATGAGTTTTAATTTAATTCTTCTTGACGCTGCCAAAGAAATTTCTGATAACGAAAAAAATGCGCTAATGGTACAAAGCAAGACTATGATTAATAAACTGTTTAACATAAAGTGTCCGTGTTTTATCTCTGAAAAAGGTAGGTGTTTTGTTTGAATAACACTGAAGAGAGATAAAAAATTATTAGTTAGCCCAATGATTATAACATTAGGCTAACTAAATCGACTAATCTTTGTGCGTTGGAGGGAAACAGATCCCAATACCACCTAATACGCAATATCCCTCTGGGTTTTTGTAGAGATACTGCTGATGATAATCTTCTGCAAAGTAGAATGGCCCTGCTTCGCGGATTTCTGTCGTGATAGCCCGTTCATCACCATTTTGCGCCATCGCTTGCTGAAACTGGTCGCGGCTGACCAGTGCCTGTTCATTTTGTTGTGGTGAAATGGTGTAAAGGGCGGAACGGTATTGTGTACCGATATCACCATGCTGACGCATGCCTTGGGCAGGATCATGATTTTCCCAGAACAGCGCCAATAATTGGGTATAAGTGATTTTTGTCGGATCAAACACGATCCTGACCACTTCGGCATGTCCGGTTAAGCCAGTACAAACTTCTTCATAGTTTGGATTTGGCGTCGTGCCGCCACTGTAACCCACAGAGGTGGTATAGATGCCTTCTTGTTGCCAGAAAAGGCGCTCAACACCCCAGAAACATCCCATTCCGACATAGGCGATCTCCATATTTTCTGGAATGTTATCTATCGAATGCTGTGTGATGACATGATAGGGTGATACAGTTAATGCGGTAGCCCTGCCTGATAAGGTATCTTGCGGGGAAACATGTTGGCTTTCATTAGTTGAGTTGGGCAAGATTCTCTCCTTGTTATTCACGAATTTTATGATTATGTGTTGCTTGTATATCTTTAAAACTTTACCAGAATTAATTTATTGCAGCATTTTTATATCGTTAGAATTTATCTTACCGATATAGATAAATATTAGGAGTTCGAGTGTCACGATATCCCCTCATATGTGCGCTTTTTGTATCTATCGCAATTCCATCGGCTTATAGTGCAAATTTACGGTTGAAAGTAGAAGGGCTTTCTGGTGAATTGGAAAAAAATGCCAGAGTACAACTTTCAAATATTAGTACCGATGAAGTTTCCCCTGATGGTCGTTTTCGTGCTCGCGTAGAAAAAGCAATACGGCAGGGGCTTCGTCCATTGGGATATTATGATCCCACTGTTGAATTTACCTATCAAGAGAATACGCCGCCAGCCCGTCCTGTTTTGACTGCAAAGGTAACACTCGGTGATCCTGTGCGTGTCGTTAAAGTGAATGTTGATTTGGAAGGCGGCGCAAAAACAGATAAAGATTATGCTGCTCTGATTAAAAAAAATATGCCGAAAGAAAAAGAAATTCTTAATCATGGCGAGTATGAAAATTTTAAGGGTGCATTAACGAATCTGGCCGTTAAAAAGGGATATTTTGACGCGGCGATGAAAAAAAGCGAATTGGGGGTATCAAAAGAGCTGCATGAATCCATTTGGGATTTTGATTTTGACAGCGGGCAACGTTATCGTTTCGGCTCTGTGAAATTCCACGGTTCACAAATTCTAGAATCCTATTTGGATAACCTTGTTCCCTTTAAATCAGGGGAATATTACTCTTCAGAACAATTGGCCGAATTTAATCGGCGTTTGGTAGATACCGGATGGTTTAATTCTGCGGTTGTCGTACCTGATTTCAAAGTAGGGCGTGAGAATAAAGATAAGTTGCTACCACTGAATGCTTCTTTAGTTCCTCGTTCTGCTAACTATGTTGAATTGGGTGGCGGCTATGCAACAGATATTGGTCCCCGAGTTCAGGTCAAATGGAAAAAGCCATGGCTCAATTCCCGTGGGCATAGTCTGAGTTCCAGTATTAATATCTCTTCACGAGAGCAATTCATTGATGCTTCTTACAAAATGCCGCTTAAAGTCAATCCACTCGAGGAATATTACGAGCTGCAAACGGGTTATAAGCGAAAAGATATTAACGATACGATCTTAGATACAGCAACACTGAACCTTGTTCGTAATTGGGATCTTTCTACTGGCTGGCAGTATGGTGTCAATCTTCGCTGGAGATTCAGCCATTTTACACAGGCTAATACGACAAACACCACAATGCTGCTTTATCCGGGGGCAAATGTCAGCCGTATTCGCCAGCGTGGTGGCACCATGCCTTATTGGGGAGATAGCCAACGTTATTCGGTTGATATTTCGGATACGACGTGGCGATCTAATGTGGATTTTCTTGTATTGCAGGCTCATCATGTCTGGGTCAGAACTTATCAGGAGAACCACCGTTTTGTGGTGCGTGCGGATTTAGGCTGGATAGAAACTAATGATTTTAATCAGGTACCACCTGATCTTCGTTTCTTTGCTGGGGGCGATCGCAGCATTCGGGGTTATAAGTACCAGACTGTTTCACCAAAAGACAGTAAAGGTAAATTAGTCGGGGCATCAAAGCTAGCAGTGGGTTCGTTGGAATATCAATATAATATTTATGGAAATTGGTGGAGTGCCTTGTTTGTAGATTCGGGTGAAGCGGTGGACGATATTAAAAGGAGTAATTTTAAATCAGGTGCGGGTATTGGTGTACGTTGGGCTTCACCTGTCGGGCCGATAAAATTTGATTTGGCGACTCCAGTCAGGGATCGAAATAGTCATAATATTGAATTTTATATCGGCTTAGGGGCTGAACTATGAGGTGGGTAAAAAGGATCAGTATTGTTTTCCTGTTGATTGTTAGCTTGGTACTGATGACAATTGTGGGATTAGTTTGCACGCAAACGGGTCTGCATTTTATGATTAACAGTGCGGCACGTTGGGTTCCTGGGTTGGATATTGCCAGCGTTAGTGGAGACTGGCGCGATTTAACGCTAAAAGGCGTGAAATATCAGATGCCGGGAGTCAATGTCAGTGCTGATAATTTACATCTCTCATTACAACTTTCTTGCTTGAAGCATAGTCATGTGTGTGTCAATGCACTGACGACGGAAGGAGTTTCTGTTTCAGTGAATACGGCTGAACTTCCACCTTCAGAACCTTCTCCTCAATCAGAACCACTGACCGAATTAAAAACACCGTATCCTATCTCACTGGATTTGCTTTCTTTAAAGAATATCCACGTCAAAATAGATGATATCGTCATTGGTTTAGATGAATTTAAATCTGGTGCCCAATGGCGGGAAAAACAGTTGATATTAAAACCAACGGAAATCCGTCATTTGTTGGTTGCATTACCAAAGACGCCACCTGAGCCTGAGCAGAAAACTACTGCTCAGGCCGACCCTGATCAATCATTGGGTGAAACGTTGAAGGCGTTGTTTGCTAAGCCTCTTTTGTCTGAATTGCCTTATATCCCTATTCCCCTTGATATCACTGTAGAAGGGATTCATGGTAATCAGCTTCGTCTGACTGGTGATACTGATATCACTATTCATGATTTTCGGTTGCAAGCTCATAATAAAGGGCAGCAAGTTGATGTAAAAACCTTGAGTGTACAAGCGCAGGAAGGTTTACTGGCAATACAGGGAACAGTAAAACTCGCCGAACAGTGGCCAGTCAAACTGGTAATGAAAGGTAATGTTGATAATTTAAATAATGTAAATCTGGATAAGCTGAAAGGGCAGGAGATTGATTTAACACTGAATGGGTCTTTGTTGCAGCAGCTTGATATCGCATTACATCTTTCCGGGCCACTTGCCGCCAGTTTAGATGCTCAGGTCGGATTAGCAAAAGCAGGTTTGCCTATTCGTCTGACTTTGCAAAGTAAACAACTTCAATGGCCATTGAAAGGCAAACCGGAATACCAGTTTAATGGTGTGAAATTACGCCTGAATGGTGAAGCCAGCCGTTATGATCTTTCTCTCCGTTCTGATATTAAGGGTAATGATATCCCTCCTGCATCGCTGATGTTGGATGCAAAAGGGAATGAAGAATTGCTCAGACTAACCCGCTTGCGTCTGGTTGCACTACAGGGTAAAGCGGATATCACAGGTGTTGTTGATTGGAGTAAAGCTATTAGCTGGAATGCCAAGTTAGTTCTGGATGGCATTAATACAGCCAAACAGTGGCCGGAATGGCCCGCCAAAATGGACGGTAAAATAGCAATACGCGGTAGCCTGTATGGTGGAAGCTGGCAGATCCGGATACCTGAAATTACCCTTGATGGTAATGTGAAACAGAATGTGGTGAAAGCGCATGGAAAGGCATCGGGTAATGCGGCTGGGCAGTGGGATATTCCGCAATTCGATTTAGTGTTTGGCCGCAATACGCTAAATGTTCAGGGGCAGCTTACAAATGAAGTCTGGAAACTGGATGGAGAAATTAATGCGCCTCAGTTGAACGGGTTATTACCGGGATTGGCTGGACTGATTACTGGTAATGTCAAACTACGCGGCAATATGAAAGTTCCGCAAATCGGGGTGGATTTGAACGCGCGTGGGGTACGCTGGCAGGACGAGCTACGGGTGGATAGCGCTAAGATTAAGGGAAATATACGCTCAGCGGAACAAATTCAAGGGCAGCTATCAGTTGTTGTTCGCCAATTAAAACAAGCGAATTTAACCATCAATAATTTGGTGCTTGATGCTAAAGGCACAGAAAAGCAGCATGATTTGCAATTGAAAATTGAGGGGAATCCGGTATCAGGCCAATTGGTGCTCAATGGCAGTTTTGATCGTCAACAGGAACGCTGGAAAGGCAGTATCAACAATACTTACTTTGATACACCTGTCGGAGAGTGGCGTTTAAGCAAGGCGATATCCATCGATTATTTCAACTTACAACAGAAAGTTACACTCGGAACTCACTGCTGGCTCAACCCAAATGCCCGGCTTTGTATCGTAAAACCGATTGAAGCGGGAAGTCACGGTCATGCACAAATTGCTCTTGAACGATTTGATTTAGCTATGTTCCAGCCATTCATTGATAAAGGTACTCAACTTAAGGGCATATTCAGTGGTAACGCTGATGTCAAATGGACAGCAGACCAAAGTTTGCCACAAGCAAAAGTTGCATTGCAAGGGAGTGGCGTTCGAATCCGTCAGGTTGTAGAAGGCATTGCGTTACCGATTGATTTTGAAACGCTCACTTTGAATGCAGGGCTGGAAAATGGCAAAGCAAACCTGGCATGGTTATTCAAATTGGCTGGGAATGGTCAGGTGAATGGTAATGTTCAGGTAGCTGATTTAGAAAATAGCCGTAAATTATCAGGTAATGTAGATCTCCAAAATCTTTCCTTGAATTTGATTAAACCTATTTTGGGGAAAGGTGAAAAAGTGAAAGGGGGAATGAATGCAAATTTTCGCCTCGGAGGTAACGCCAAAAACCCACTGTTATTTGGTTTATTGAAAGCAGATAACTTGAAAATAAGCAGCCATTGGCTGCCATTTGATATCTCTCAAGGTCAGTTGGTTGCCCGTTTTAATGGGGTTCAGTCTGATTTGAATGGGTTGATTAAAACCCCCAAAGGGCAATTAAATCTTAATGGTCGTGCTGATTGGCATAATTTGGATGCGTGGTATGCCAGAATAGCAGCTAATGGCGATAAATTACGTATCACTGTCCCGCCAATGGTAAAAATCGATGTCAGCCCTGAGTTGGTGCTGGAAGCGACACCGAATTTACTGAAACTCGACGGTAATGTGGATATCCCGTGGGCACGCATTACGGTGCAGGAATTGCCAAAGTCAGCAATAGGTGTTTCTTCTGATGAAGTTATGCTGGATAAAAATTTGCACCCGATAGAGAAGAAAAAATCATCTATTCAGATCCAAAGTAACTTAAATATTCATATTGGTGATGATGTCCATTTGAGTGCTTTCGGTTTGACGGCGCAGCTAAAAGGAGTTTTGAAAGTTCTTCAGGATCAACAAGGATTAGGGCTGAATGGTCAAATTGACATTCCAGAAGGACGTTTTAATGCTTACGGGCAAGATTTGCAGGTACGCAGAGGAACAATTATATTCTCCGGCCCGCCAGATCAGCCACTGTTGAACATTGAAGCTATCCGTAATCCAGAATCAACAGCGAATGGTGTTATCGCGGGTGTCAGAGTGACAGGATTGGCGGATAAACCCAAAGTAGAAGTTTTCTCTGATCCCGCCAAATCACAGCAGGAAGCATTGTCTTATCTTCTGCGTGGGCAAGGTTTAGAAAAGGGGGACGCTGACAACTCTCAGATGGCAGCTATGCTGATAGGCTTAGGAGTGGCCCAGAGTGGTCAGCTGGTGGGTAAAATCGGGGAAACTTTTGGTGTCTCTGATTTGGCTTTAGATACTCAAGGTGTTGGTGATAAATCTCAGGTTGTTGTTAGTGGTCGAATAACCAAAGACTTACAAGTGAAGTATGGTGTAGGTATTTTTGATTCTTTGGCAACACTGACTTTGCGTTACCGAGTTATGCCAAGATTGTATCTGGAGGCAGTATCTGGTATTGATCAAGCTTTAGATTTGCTCTATGAGTTTGAGTTTTAAAAATGCGAGTTATTGTTTATGGCAGCCTGAGGCGCAAACAAGCTAATCATCACTGGATGACAGATGCTCAACTGTTAGGAGAACACAGTTTAGAAGGTTATGAAATTTATGACCTTGGGCATTATCCGGCGGTGATCCGTGGCGAAGGGATAATTGAATGTGAAGTATATCGCATTACGCCATCTATTCTGACTGAGCTGGATGATTTGAAAAAAAATGCTCAGGAATATCGAAGGGAACTCATTGAAACACCTTATGGTAAGGCATGGATTTATCTATATAAATTGTCTGTCGAAGGTCTGTGTCGGATAACAAGTGGCGATTGGCTTAAACGCCACGGAGAAGAATAAAATCAGCGATTTGTTGTTTGCCAATAAAATCAAGCATCAAACAAAAACCTCTGCTCTTATAAAGGACAGAGGTTTTTTGATTTAAAACCCGCTGTTATCCATCAGGATTATTTTTTTGCAGCGCGTTCGAAAGAGGATATAATTTCAGCTTTAGCTGCTGCGGCATTGTCCCAACCGTCAACTTTAACCCACTTGCCTTTTTCCAAGTCTTTATAATGCTCGAAGAAGTGAGTAATTTGAGCGCGCAGCAGTTCTGGCAGATCGTTCACATCTTTGATGTGATCGTACTCTTTGCTCAGCTTGGTATGAGGAACAGCAACCAATTTTGCGTCTTCGCCAGATTCATCGGTCATTTTCAGAACGCCAACTGGACGGCAGCGAATAACTGAACCTGGTTGCAATGGATATGGCGTTGGAACCAATACATCAACAGGGTCACCGTCAAGGGACAGGGTGTTGTTGATATAGCCGTAGTTACATGGGTAGAACATTGCTGTGGACATGAAACGGTCTACAAACAGGGCGCCGGATTCTTTGTCTACTTCGTACTTGATCGGATCAGCGTTAGCTGGGATCTCAATGATGACATAGATATCTTCAGGCAGTTCTTTACCTGCTGGTACGTTGTTCAGGCTCATAAAAGGTTTCCTTCAATTTCAAACCAAAATGGAGTGCGGGGTATTATAGCCAAAACAGGTTTAAAGTCCTTGGATTTTTGACCGACTTGTCGGTACTAAAAAACACAGCCCCAATAATTATTGAGACTGTGCGTTTCTTTCTTCATCCTTACCAAAATAGGAAGATCCGCTTGATTTAGAAAGTTTACATATTAATCTTCCCTGAGTGGCTCGTTTCTTTTCTTCGTCTATATCCAAGGTGTATAATTCCCTTCTGCTATAGTCAAATGCCTTATAACTCTTAGAGGCTGAGTCCCAGAGCTTAAGGAGCGTATGGTCACTGCTGAGTGTATCGGGGAAAATAACAAAGTCTGGGAAATGTTCTTTGTCATACTCACGATTGAATGAATTTTCGGTAAGAAGAGCGTCAGTCGCACCAATGTCTGATGTCGACGCACTCATCACCGTATTAGTTGAATGACCATAAATGTACTCAGACCTAAGAGTGTAGCAAAATGGACTGCCGATAATGTCGGATTCACCAGTAAGTGTTGGGGTAAATATATACTGTTGGGGGTTGAAAGTATAAACGTAGGCTGATTTTTCGCCTGTTTCTTCATTTGTTATCCGAGCTGTAACGGTTGTCGTTCCTTTTTCTCGTATGTTGAAGGTTTCAACAGGAAATGTGATCTGACCTTCGTCATTTACTTTCGCTATATTTTCATTAGAAGACTTAAATTCGACTTTATGCGAGTTATCCTTACCCGAAATTACCTTGTTGTCATCCGGTGTTAGCAGGGTCACTATTAGGTTCTTATGGATGTTGTAAGGCTTCTCCTGTTGCTGGAAGTCCTTCGTAGAGGAGGTGCCTTTTGTATTCATTCGTATATGTGCTAATTGTGGTTTAGGTTCAATCTCCACAGAAACGGATTTCTCCTTGTCTGCATTTAAAGTTGCCGTGACAATCACGTTATTAACCCCTTTAGTACTTGTCAAAAAGGCAGTCAAATAACCTTGTTCATCTGTGGTTTGATCCTCAGGAACGCGGAGCTTAACATCGTTAGGAAATTTATTATCTTTTATACCCCATGTTACTCTTGAAATACTTTGGTTTGGCATGGCACTACCATTGTTAGTATTATCAATCAGTTGAACCTTAAAGGGATACTCTGTTTTTCCATCACCTATCATTGTCCCGATCGGTGGAATAACATTTCCTTCGAGTGAAGCGTCCAGATTGCTGGGGGCGATAAATGTGAAAGGATCAGATTCGCCCTGATCTCCTCCATTAACAGACAATCCGACTTTAGCGTTTTCTATCGCTCGGGTGCTGGTTAAAGTAGCTTGGATCTTGCCATTCTGGTCTGTTGTGAAAGTTCCTTCTGCTGGATCAATCTTGAAGCCCGCCAGTTTTTCAGGCATTGTGAACCACTGTACGCTCACTTTTTTCCCTTGCCTAAGATCATTATCATTTTCGTCGGTTAATTGCGCATACACGGTGATCTTGTAACTTGCCGTTGCTACGTAAGGTTGTTGGGGTGGATCAAACGTAATATCTTTGATCTTAACTGGTTGATTAGAATCATCCTCAAAACTGACTTTTGTAAACTCATGACTCGGGCCATCTTTAATAGAAAGTGTTACGGTGATCTCCTGGGCTTTGGTACTGTGCAAGCTCGCAATCAATTGCCCCTGCTCGTTGGTGGTGTCGTTGGTGATATTTTTTAGTGTCACACCATCGTTGGGAGTTGTCGTCCAAGAGGCTTGAATCTTTTCTTTCCGCAGTGGATTCCCTTTTTGGTCCAATATCGTGGCCTTAAAGGTATAAATATCTTCTGCGTGACGGATTGAGAGTGGGCCTGTAGGTTCAACTAACTGCGTGGTGATCTGGTATTTGGAATTTACACTCGTAAAAGTGGGTCGTTTGTCGCCTGTTATCTCCATTTTGGGCATACCATCCATTTCCAGATAAACCTTGGTATTATTTGAGAGCGGCTCTGTACTGACTAACGTTGCGGTTAATTGACCTTGGTCATTGGTTGTTCCTGATTTATCCCAGCTTAATTCTGCCTTGGGGTTTTCTGGTTCAATGCTCCATTTTACGTCCGGTATAGCCCTGACTCTGATAGCGTCGTTATCCTTATTGCCATGGGTGATGGTTGCAGCCAGATGATAAGGAGACTTGCCATCAGCAAGCACGGGGTCTGTTCCATCTGATGTAATGCTCTGGGCTTTAATAACAAAAGGTTCAACGTCAATATTCATTTGAGCTGTTTTGGATTTACCACCTTCTTCTTCAGCGGTAGCAGACAAGGTATATCTGTTTATTCCGTTGTTAACATATTTCGGCAATACTAATTCAGCTTGTTCATCTTGGTTACCGTCTAAGAGAATTCCTTTGTTTTCATAGAATCTTTTATTGGCTTTCCAATTAACTTTCTTCAGTGGTTTGCTGGAGATAATTTTGGCGCTAGTTATAACAGTTTGGCTACTATACCCGCTTAAGGTATCTGGCAGAGTAATGGCTAACTCCGGCTTTTTCTTGTAGTCCAGTACGATGTTGTTATTTCTTTCCACCAGATCATAACGGCTGCCGGCCAGTGTGCGCATGGACGCCACGCTGTCAGGGGCCATCTGGACGCTGAAAGGGGTGCCGAAACGGTAGTTCAGGTTAGCCTGAAAAAGGGTTTCGCTGTGTCCGCTTCCCCCGAACTTATAATCGACGCCCATGGTTACCAGCGGAATGGGCGTATAATTCAGCCCCAGTCTGGCCAGGCTGGGATTTTTCTGAGTGGAATCCCGATTGAACAGGGCGACGTTATCACCGAAGTACTGCTCATAACTTAATTTACCGCCCAGATTCGGATAGGCGGGCAAGAAAAACTCACTGTTGAGATCAAAGCCGTTGGCCGGGCGTTCTTCGTAGTCCTTGTCGTGGAGTGCATCATGCCATTTGCTTAAGCGCCAATAGGTATTGGCCGACAGCTTGACGTAATCCGTCCAGGCTTCTCCGCCCAGCCCCAACCGTTTATTATTCCCGGTGACATCATGGTCAAAGAATGTGTTCAGGCCATACATCCAGCCGGGGGTAAAATAACGGCCGCCAAACCCGAGGTTGACCGTGTGACGGCTGTCTTTATTGCGATAACCCAATTGGGAGAAAAACAGCCAGTCTGCTTTATTGTCGTAGAGGGGGAGCAGCAGGTCTAAGGCCCCGTTATCGAGTTTTCCCTTTCTGTCGAAAGCAAAATTAATTCTGGCGGTGCCGAACTGGGCCAGCCATTTTTGGGTTTCTGTGGCTATTGTATTATTGACTTTCCCCAGAGCGTAGGATTTAGCCTGTTCAGCCAACTGGGTAGGGGAGGATGAGAGCAGGTTGCTGACCCGCATCACATTTTGGGCAATGACCCCGGCATTATCATCGTGCACATTCTTGGTGCTATTTTCATTCCCCGCTTGTTGTAACCATGTTCTTTCTGTTTTATTTCCGTCAATTTTTTCACTCACCGAAAAAGCACTCATCGGCGTAAAAGGTAAAAAAAGGGAATACGCGAGAACAGATAGCCGGAAAATTTTATAATTAAGATACGAGTCCATATATGAATACCTCATACAATATGGGCTGTTGCCAGCGCTTCAGAGTGATACCTTTGATGTTTAAAGTTACTGGATATAGGGAAATGTCCATGAATATAAAGAGAATCATATTCCCCATACCTACATACATTAGGAAAGTTTTTATTGTTCTGCGTAATGAATAATTGTTATCAGCTGATAACCCAGGGTGTTCGATTTATTAAAATTGATGATGGTTATTTTCAGCAGAAAATAGTATTTATGATAATGCAGTGGATCCTGACAAAATATAGGGGTTCTCTATTTAATGTTCTCGGAAAAATTAAAAGAGGCGATATTTAGCCTCTTTTAATTTAGGTTTGATAATAGTTTTCTTACCGTTTCACCACCCCTTAATATCCTTTATTTCTCTAAATAGTCTATTCATAATAGTGATACACTCAATTTATGAAGATTCTTACTCCTCGCGTAGCGAGGAGTAAGGAAGTGATCTACAATTTTGACTTGCTATTTAGCCCCAATTATCTTCTCCATCCCTGTAACATAACAACACGCCTTCATCATCATCGTTGGAAGAAACAACTTGTCTTTTGTCAATATCATAAAAAGCAAAACCGTCTGCAGTTTTGATTTTAATTTTACGTGTTGTGTCTTTCCTAAGAGAGGCAAGTCCAAGGTTCTTGAAGTCACTGTTAAAATCGTAATTATATGAGGTATTCGGAACTGCGGATCCAGCTTCTGTAATATCTGTCCCTAAGACCAGCGTTTTGACCTTGAAAGCGAAAGTGTCGGCGGCAGGAAGGTCTTCGCATGTCATATCGTCCTTAAGTTTAACGTACCTCAGAGCCTTGTCAGGGGTTTCTGGAGGATAGACATATCTTTGAGGGTTGAGTGTATAAGAATATAGCTCTTTTCTACCTGTTTCCTTATCTGTGTAAGTTTTTGAGAATGTTATAGGCCCTGGCATAAAATGCCTAGTGTTGAAGCGCATATTATCGTCCGAATCCCTATATATTACACGTTCTTTATTGCTGGGACTAACTGTTGTTAGCCAATCGTCCTGACTGCTTGTTGGATACTTACCACCCTTCGAACCATGCCTCGAATACCCCAGATATTCGTTTTTACCGTCTATCGTTTGCATCAACTCAAGAGAAGCATCTTCATGCACATAGCGAATTCCATTTGGTTGTGAACTTGGAATAACTTTTTTTACTCCAGCGTTATAATCAGCTTTTAAGAAAAGCCCTACTGATTTTTTTGCTACAGGTAGGAATTGCACAACAGGTTCTGATTGTTTCTCAGTATCTCCTAAGGATACAGATACTGTAACGTTATCATATCCCTCTTTACTTTTCAGTTTAGCGGTCAAATAACCTTCATTATCGGTTGTTGAATTATTAGGCACATCGAATGTAAAGTCGCCCAGCGCTTTTTCTGGCTTATTCACTTTCCATTTTATGTCGGAAATGCTTTGGTTTTTCAATGCATTGCCGGAGTCTTTTTGAATAACTTTTACTTGATAGATGAACTCATCTTTTTCATTTCCCCGTATCGGATCAGATGATAAAGGCTCAACTTTTCCTTCTAGTACAGCCCCTAAATCCTGTGAATTAGGTGCAACAAAATTGAATTCTTCAGATTCAAACAAAGGTCCATCATTAACTGATAAGATGATTTTCGCACCTTCGATACTTCGCGTACTGGAAATAAGCGCATGAGCTTTACCTCCCGGGTCTGGGGTGTTATCAGTTTCTTTGATAGTAAATTCTGCCAATTTCGGTTCCAGTGACCATTTCAACTTCAATGGCTTGTTATTATTGAGAGCTTTTCCTCCCTGAGTTAGGTGGACAGTCACTTTATATTCTTTATCTGATATGGCGGTTAAATGATTTTTTTCATCCTTACCATCAATGGTAAATGTGGCCTCCATGTCACTTTTGACAAACTCGACCTCATTAAATGATGCTTTAGCTCCCTTCTCAAGGGAAAGTGTAACCCTGATCTTCTGAGGGGTGTTACTGCGCAGGGTTGCCGTAAGCACGCCTTCGGAATTTGTCTTGTAATTATCAATCGACTTTATTTCCACCTCTTTATTGCTATTATCTTGCAGGGAAATCGCCTGCCATTTGGCGTTGATTTTCTGATCCTGCAGCGGGTTCCCGTTTTTATCTAATATTTTGGCCGTAAAGATATATACATTATTAACGTCATTAGTGGTAAGCGTGCCATCTGGTTTAACTTGAGTATCAGTAATCTGATATTCACTGTACATATTGACAAAATTGAGGAGGGAGTCGGTATCGTTTATCAACTCTTTCGGCATACCGGCGATAGACAGATAGACTTTTGTCTTTGGATCAAGTGGTGTTGTACTCCCCAGAGTGGCAGTTAATTGACCTTGCTCATTGAGCGGTTGGCTGTCATTCCAAAGTAATCTGGCATCATTATTTGGTGGATCAATGGTCCATTTTACATCTGGGATCATCGTATCCTTCTTGAGAGGTTTATTATTTTTATCGCCGTAAGTGACTGTTGCCAACAGATCATAAGCCGGGCCACCATCCGCTACAGCAGCGCCTTTTCCACGAGCCTTGATGCTTTTCTCTTTGATGACAAAAGGTTCAACAATCACTTTCATGTGCGCGGTTTTCGGTTTACCGTGCTCTCCTGCTACAGTGACAGCCAGATCATAGTTGTTGAGTCCGGCGGATCCGTCTTTGGCATACTGGTAGACGGGCAGTAAGATTGAGGTTTCCTTCGCGGTTTCATCAGCAATGGCCCCGCCATTGGCCTTGAACTGTTGACTGAATGACCAGCGAATATTTTTCACGGGCTTTGAGGAAGTGACCATCGCGGTGAGCGGAACGTTCTGAGCACCGTACCCGCTTAGGGTATTTGGCAGGTTCACGGTCAGGTCTGATTTTTGCCGATAATCCAGCACGATATTGTTATTTCTTTCCACCAGATCATAACGGCTGCCGGCCAGTGTGCGCATGGACGCCACGCTGTCAGGGGCCATCTGGACGCTGAAAGGGGTGCCGAAACGGTAGTTCAGGTTAGCCTGAAAAAGGGTTTCGCTGTGTCCGCTTCCCCCGAACTTATAATCGACGCCCATGGTTACCAGCGGAATGGGCGTATAATTCAGCCCCAGTCTGGCCAGGCTGGGATTTTTCTGAGTGGAATCCCGATTGAACAGGGCGACGTTATCACCGAAGTACTGCTCATAACTTAATTTACCGCCCAGATTCGGATAGGCGGGCAAGAAAAACTCACTGTTGAGATCAAAGCCGTTGGCCGGGCGTTCTTCGTAGTCCTTGTCGTGGAGTGCATCATGCCATTTGCTTAAGCGCCAATAGGTATTGGCCGACAGCTTGACGTAATCCGTCCAGGCTTCTCCGCCCAGCCCCAACCGTTTATTATTCCCGGTGACATCATGGTCAAAGAATGTGTTCAGGCCATACATCCAGCCGGGGGTAAAATAACGGCCGCCAAACCCGAGGTTGACCGTGTGACGGCTGTCTTTATTGCGATAACCCAATTGGGAGAAAAACAGCCAGTCTGCTTTATTGTCGTAGAGGGGGAGCAGCAGGTCTAAGGCCCCGTTATCGAGTTTTCCCTTTCTGTCGAAAGCAAAATTAATTCTGGCGGTGCCGAACTGGGCCAGCCATTTTTGGGTTTCTGTGGCTATTGTATTATTGACTTTCCCCAGAGCGTAGGATTTAGCCTGTTCAGCCAACTGGGTAGGGGAGGATGAGAGCAGGTTGCTGACCCGCATCACATTTTGGGCAATGACCCCGGCATTATCATCGTGC